>NZ_SLUN01000028.1 GCF_004340685.1 Hydrogenispora ethanolica
TCCTCGTTGACGGCGGAACTTGTATCCCGCTAATCGCCGGTCCCGTAAGGCTTCCCATAAAGTCTGTTCCGCCGGGGTCTGATTTTTGCGCAAATCCCGCGCCAAAGTATTGATATACCAGGGAGATTTCAGTTTCACTCGGAAAGCCCCTTTCGTAAGCCAACTCGATGCAGCCCCTCATCCCCAGCCCTTCTCCCGGCGGCCGGGAGAAGGGAGCCGAGCTTGTTATGATAGCCAATCCGTTCCCCAAACCCTCTACCGGCCCTTGACGGGAGAGGGTCGGCGCAGGCTTTTTCGCGCCGGGGTGAGGGCTGCTTCGAACCGGAGATTTGAAGGCAGTCAGTTATTTCTTAAGACGACTATTGGTCCCCGCGAAAGCCTTTTGGCATAAAGGCAATTTGGGAGATTTCGGTTTCACTCGGAAAGCTTTTTCGTAAGCTTGCTCGATGCAGCCCCTCATCCCCAGCCCTTCTCCCGGCCGCCGGGAGAAGGGAGCCGGGCTTGTTATCATAGCAAATCCGTTCCCAAAACCCTCTACCGGCCCTTGACGGGAGAGGGTCGGCGCAGGTTTTTCGCGCCGGGGTGAGGGCTGCTTCGAACCGGAGATTTGAAGGCAGTCAGTTATTCCTTAAGGCGACTATTGGTTCCCGCGAATGGCTTTTGGCATAAAGGCAATTTGGGGGATTTCGGTTTCATCGGAAAGCCCCTTTCGTAAGCCAACTCGACGCAGCCCCTCATCCCCAGCCCTTCTCCCGGCCGCCGGGAGAAGGGAGCCGAGCTTGTTATCATAGCCAATCCGTTCCCCAAACCCTCTACCGGCCCTTGACGGGAGAGGGTCGGCGCAATGCTTTTTTGCGCCGGGGTGAGGGCTGCTTCGAACCGGAAAAATTGGGAGGCAAGCCAGACACTCCTTGGGGCGACTATAGTTCTCCGCGAATGGCTTTTGGCATAAAGGCAATTTGGGAGATTTCGGTTTCACTCGGAAAGCTTTTTCGTAAGCCCGCTCTTGGGCCTCTTGAAAGCTTCAGCAAATGGCCTAAAAGATAGGCCCGAGGGAGGACCGGGAGTTCCGGGGCAGAAACCGGCCCCGGCGCTGAGCCTAATTCTGTTCGTAGATGACCCGGACTTTGATCCCTTGGCTATAGTTGCCGAAATTCTTGCCGTAAATGGTTAAGCCGCCGATATGCTCGGTATCGTCGGGAATGGAGAGCCGGATGGAGAGATCGCTCTTGTAATCGAGGCCGATATCCTTCAACGTGACCTCGGACGCTGCCACGCCGTCGATGAAGGTGCCGAAGCGGTTGATGGTCAGGAGCTTCAGCAGGCCGTACTGGTTCCAGCACGGGAACCACCAGGAAGGAGTCAGGATCCCTTTGCTGTCCGCATAATCGCCCGGACTGGTCCAGCTCGCGATATGCAGGTTATTGAGACTGAAGTGAATGTCCGACGGCCAGATGCTGCAATTTCCCGGCGCCTCGGAACCGATCTCCAGCGAGATTTGGATCTCCGAGAAGTCCTGTCCCGGCTTGAGATAGTTCGGGATGCGGTATTCCACGAAACCTCTGCTGAACCAGAGAATATCGCTGTTGATCCGCTCGGGATCGGCAAAATACCGGGGATTGTCGACTTCGCCGATGAGTTTGTCCTTGGTGGCGATGCCGCAGGTCGGAAAGATCTCGTAGGCCGTGTAGTGGCCGATGCCGAGCTCAGTCTCATAGGAATGGGGAACTTCCTGCTGGCCGATGTCGATGACGAATTTATCCTCGTGCAGGTTGCAGATCTTCTGCGTGCCGCGCTTGGCGGTGAGGGTGGCGATCCGGATGAGGCCGCACTCCTCAAGCTTCTTGACGTGCATCGTGACGGCGCCGTTGGAAAGCCCCAATTTCTCCGCCAATTCGTTCATGTTGAGCTGCTTATGGACAGACAAAAGCTCCAGAATCTGAACCCGGATCTCGGAACTTAGGGCTTTGAAGAGCGGCAGGCTGTTTTTGAGATTGGTGATGTGGATCATCGGAAATCTCCTTCGCTGGCACGGAATATACGATGGTGAGGATACGGGCGGAAAACCGCGGCATGAAGTCAGCCCGCCGGTCTTCCGCGGTAAAATACTGCCGCAAGCCCGCGATTTCCATCGCTATCTCCGTTTCTCCCTTATTCGACAGCGAATGGAAAATTCCTATTCATTTCGCCGGGTTCGGCGGGATATGGGCATTTTATTTTACAAGAATATAAAATGAAATTCATTTAGAATGAAGATGACGGATTTTCCCGATTTCTCGATTCCCCGATTTCTCGATTCCCCGGTTTCGGCCGCGTCCATAAGGGGTAAAAAATTAGATTACCTGCTTATAATGGATTTATAGCTGCGGCGATTGTTGCTTGGCGGCGCCGGTCACCGGAAAATACAAGCTCCAAGCATTTATTCTAAGCTAAACCATTTTATAATAAACTAAAATAAAGATTGATCCTTGGAAGCATTTGTAAGATAATAGAAACAGGACTGTCGTTACCCTATGTTAACCTGAAGAAAAAGATTATTTTACAAAGGGGGCTGTTCAATGAAGGTTGTGAGCTTGCGTTTCAGAACTGTCATGGCGGTGATCCTGGCGGTGTGCGTTGCATTGGCCGGTTTTTCCGTCGCGGGCGGCGCCGCCAGGGCCACCAGGATGGAGATGTGGGTTTTCGTCGAACTGCACAGCAAATTCTATAAAGAGATGATGCAACGCTGGAATAAAGTCAATCCCAAACGGCAGATCGATATCAAGTTTACCGTTCTCCCCTATGACGACATGCATAACAAGCTCCAATTGGCGCTACAGTCCGGCGCGGGCGCTCCCGACCTTTGCGACGTCGAGGTCGGCAGGTTCCCGAATTTTCTGATGGGAAAACCGCAGCTCGTGGAGTTGAACGATGTCGTGAAACCCTACCGGGGCAAGGTGGTCCAGTCCCGGCTGGATCTCTACAGCAAGGACGGCAAGCTCTACGGCCTGCCGACCCATGTCGGAGCCACAGTCGCTTTCTACAATACCGAGATCCTGGAGGCGGCCGGCGTCGATTATAAAACGATCGTGACTTGGGATGATTACATCCAAGCCGGCAAGCAGGTTTTGAAAAAGACCGGGAAACTGATGGGCGTCGCCGAAACCAGCGCCACCTGGATCATCTCGGCCATGCTGGCGCAGCAGGGCAGCGATCTCGTCACCAGGAACGGCGCCCCCAACCTCAATTCGCCGGAGATGCTGAAATCAGTCACCCTGCTCCAACAGATGCTGAAAGAGGGCCTCATTGCGGTCTGCCCGGGCGGCCAGCCCGACACCGAGGAGGGTTTCGGCTTCATCAACGGCGGCAAGGTGGCCAACGTGATCATGCCGCTCTGGTTCATGTCCCGGTTCAAGGATTATATGACCGATCTGAAGGGGAAGATCGCCATCGCCCCGGTTCCGGTCTTCCAAAAAGGGATGCCCCGTTCGGTGGGGCTCGGCGGCACGGGCACGGTGGTGACCAAGACCGCCAAAAATATCAAGCTGGCCAAGGATTTTCTGGCCTTCGCCAAGCTCTCGGAGACCGCCAACATTCAGATCTGGGAGGTATTGGGCTTTGACCCGGTCAACACCGGGATCTGGCAGAATCAGAAAGTGACGCATAATCCGAACAACGCCTATGTCAAGTACTTTAAGAATAATCCCTTCGACGTGCTCAACGAGATCAAAAACGAAATCGCGCTGCACCGTTCGGTGGCGGCGAGCCCCGCCATTTATAACCTGCTAGGGACGCAGGTCCAGAATAAGCTCTTCGAAAAGCTGGCCAATCCCGCGCCGCTCCTCAGGGATGCGCAGGCTCAGATCGAGAACGAACTCAGAACTAGCCTTCCAACTTCAGTGCCAACCATGGTAAGGATTTGATGAAACCGCACAATTCCATCGGGAGGCATCCCGATGGAATTTAATATCGGGACGGATGGGAGAGATATTTGTGGCCGGCCTCAAAAAACTGGTGTATTCGCAAAAGTTGGCGCCCTACGTCTTTGTGTCCGCTTTTTTCCTTACTTTTGCGATTTTCTTCGTTTATCCCCTCGCCAACACCACAGTGATGAGTTTTCAGTCCGTCTTGCCCGGCGAAGTGGAATTCATCGGCCTTGACAACTATACCAAGCTTTTTCACGACGAAGTGTTTTGGAAAGCGGTCGCCAACAGCTTTCTGTACATGGTCTTGACCGTGGCGCTGCTCATCCCGTTTCCCATGGTCTTCGCCTGCTTTATTCACAGCAAGATCATGATCGGCGGGGAATTCTTCAAATCGGTCCTATTCATCCCGGTGCTGACCTCGCTGGTGGTGGCGGGCACCATCTTCCGGCTGATCTTCGGAGAACTCCCCGGTTCGTTCATGAACCAGCTGCTCGGCTATTTCCATCACGAACCCATCAAATGGCTGAAAATGCAGACGACCGGGTTCGGCGCCCTGATCGTGCTGGCCTGTTGGCGCTGGACCGGGGTGAATATCTTGTATTTTCTCTCCGGCCTGAAAAGCATTCCCCAGGAATTCTACGAGTCGGCCGAGATCGACGGCGCCAATGCCTGGCAAAAATTCTTCCGGATTACCATGCCGTTATTGAAACCGATCACCATTTATGTCTCGACCATCAGCGTCTACGCGGGTCTGGCGATGTTTCTCGAAAGCTACATGCTGTGGACCAACAATAATTCGCCCGACAATATCGGCCTGACGATCGTCGGCTATCTCTATCGGCAAGGCATTGAGAAGAACCGCATGGGCTACGCCTCCGCGGTCGGCCTGGTGCTGTTGGCGCTGGCGATGCTGATCAACCTGGCGCAGCTGCGCCTGACCGGCGTTTTGAAAAAGGAGGGGGAGTGAGGAATGCGATCGATGCGAGCCAGTCAAACTTGGCCTAAAATCCTGCTGCTGGGGTTCTTCGTTTTCCTTGCCGTCCTCGTTCTGATTCCTTTTGCGGCGATTCTGATTGCATCGTTCAAACCGGGCAAGGATCTGATCCGTTACGGACTCAACCTGAACCTGGACTTTCAGATAATGTCCCTCGCCAACTATGTCTTTTTGTTCGCCGGCGACCATCCCTATTTCGTCTGGTTCAAAAACAGCGTGATCCTGACCGCCTTCCAGTCTGCATTGACGCTGCTGGTCAGCGCCGCCGTGGGCTACGGCTTCGCGATCTATGATTTCCGGTTTAAAAGGACGCTGTTCATTTGCGTGCTGCTGATCATGATGGTTCCTTTTGAAATCCTGATGCTCCCGCTCTACCAACAGATCATCGCCATCCGCCTGGTGGATACGTTCTCCGGCATCATCCTCCCCTACATGGCCAACGCTTCGACGATCTTCTTTTTCAAGCAATACCTGGGCGGGATACCGCGTTCGCTCATTGACGCCGGGCGGGTGGACGGCGCCTCCGAATACGGGATCTTCGCCCGGCTGATCTTCCCCCTGATGAAGCCGGCCTTCGCCGCGATGGGGATCCTTTCGGCCATGGGCAGCTGGAATAATTTTCTCTGGCCGCTACTGGTGTTGCGGAGTTCCGAAAAATTCACCCTGCCGATCGGGCTCAATACGCTGCTCACACCCTATGGAAATAACTACGATCTATTGATTGTCGGGTCTTGCTTCTCCATTATCCCGATCTTCATTTTGTTCCTGTATTTCCAGAAGTATTTCATCGCCGGGATGACGGCCGGGAGCGTCAAGGAGTAGTGAGCCGTTCCGCCGCGCCGGCGGCAAATGGTACAGCATTTTGCGAAAGCGATGACGGGTTTGGAGCGCAAAGCGCGAATGCTTCACCGCACTTTTCGCGAGTCAAGCCGTTTACGCTTTCTCAAAATGCTATAATGGCCGAGGATTTCAGGAGGGGTTGCCGAGATGTTCAAACCGATCTTCAGAGCGCTCGCTCTTGGCGCGCTATTGGTCATGGTCCTGTCGTTTGGCGGGTTGGCCGTTTCCGATGCTTCCCGCCTTGTGAAAGACATTGCAACGGCCAATCCGCCAACGGAGCCGCCAGGGGAGCGGCTCTATGACTTTTCGCTCCTCGGCCGGCCGGATGCCTGGGGAAATCTCAATGTGCACGATCCCGCCGTCTATCGGGACGGGGATACCTATTACGTCTTTTCGACCGACGCCAGTTTGGCCGATGTGGCCCGGCCCGGGATCCAAGTCCGGAAGTCCCGCGATCTGATCCACTGGAGCTGGATCGGGCAAGCCTTGGGCGGCGTGCCCCGGAAAGCCCGGGAATGGACGGGGGCGACCGGTCTTTGGGCGCCCGACGTGACCCGGATCGGCGCTCATTACTACCTGTATTATTCGGCGTCGACTTTCGGCAAGAACCGCTCGTTCATCGGCGTCGCCCGGAGCAAGCGGCTCACCGGGCCATGGGAAGACCTCGGCGAAGTGCTCAAGACCGATATTGGGGACCGGGTCAACGCCATCGATCCCAATGTCGTCTACGACAGCGCCGGCGATCTATGGCTGGCCTATGGCTCGTTCTGGTCGGGGATCCATATCGTCCGGCTCGACCAAAAAACCGGAAAGCCGCTGGAAAAGGGGGTTGGAAAATTGCTGGCCTCCCGCTCCCTCAGTGTGCACGGCGCGATCGAAGGCGCTTATCTTATTTATCATCCCGGGTATAAGAAATATTATCTCTTTGTATCCTATGATTCACTGTTCAAGGATTATAACGTCCGGGTCGGCCGGTCCGACAGGATCGACGGACCCTATGTGGACGCCAACGGGGTGGCGCTGACGGACACCCGGACGGAGCCTGCGGCAGTGGGCAACAAGATTTTGGGCGGCTACCGGTTCGGCAATGCGGACGGCTGGATCGCGCCGGGCCATAACTCCGTTTTGCAAGACGGGGAAGAATATTATCTGTTGCACCATGCCAGAGGGGACCGGGACAAGAACTGGTTCTACCTCCAGGTGCGGAAGATGCTTTGGTCCCGGGACGGATGGCCGCTGCTCTCCCCGGAACGCTATGCCGGCGAGAGGGAACAAGACATCGCCAAGGAAAGAATAGCGGGGGTTTGGGAAGTCATCGTGCTGGCCAAGGACGATAATTTGCAGCTGTCGTCCGCGCCGCTCCGATTGTCGGCCGATGGCCGGATTGACGGCGCCGCAGCGAAAGGCAGTTGGGAGTTCGCTCCGGACAATACGTTGATCCTGCATTTGCAGGATTCGGATACGGGGCAAGTCTCAACCTATGAATGCAGGGTATTGCCCGCGTGGGATTGGGAAGAGCGGCGCAGGACCCTGGTCTTTACGGGTATCGATCCCCAAGGGATCGCCATCTGGGGAAAGATGACCGAATCATCAAGTCGATGAAAGTCAACGCAAATCATAAACTTGTGGTGAACCCCGCCGGTTCTTATGTTAAAATGGAGTCAGCCCGAGATAACTACGAAACTTTTTGGCCGGGTTTGCGTTTTCAGTTGGGTAGGAGGGATGATATTTGAACAAATTATTCATTGTCTTGGCAGTCGTCGTCGTGCTGATCATTTTGATTATGATCCCGGTGGGAATGTATTTTGGCTTCTACAACAGCGTCACGGTGCTCAGGAACGAGACCGAGGCCCAGATGAAGCAGGTCGACAACCAGTTGCAGCGACGCTATGACCTGATTCCGAATCTGGTCAATACCGTCAAAGGCTACGCTGCGCATGAGAAAGAGATCTTCACCAACATCGCCGACGCCCGGGGCCGGATGATGCAGGCCGGCAATGTCCGGGAGAAGGCCGCCGCCGATGCCGCGTTGACCTCGGCGCTCAGCCGCTTGATGGTGGTGGTCGAGAATTATCCGCAGTTGAAGGCGAACGAACAGTTCAACCGCTTGATGGATAACCTGGAGGGGACCGAGAATCGTTTGGCGGTGGAACGGAAACGCTATAATGACCTGGTGAAAGAGTACAACAATAAGATCCAGCTCTTCCCGGGCAGTATCTTCGCGGGGATGATGGGCCTGCAAAAGATGGACTATTTTGAGGTGCCCCAGAGCGCCAGGGAGAACCCGCAGGTGAAGTTCTAACCCGGATTCGCCGGATTCAACGGATTTCGCAGATTGTGAAGGCAAAAAATTTATTTTAACTTAATTTTAAGCAGAATATTTCGTCCCAAAACGGGGCCGAAGGTTCTTCCGCCTTGTAACCGGGCATAAATACCCGGCTGGCTTGCTGATTTGGGTTGAAAGAGAAGCCATGTGATAAAAAGTCACTGTGTTGACTTTTTCACTTCGGATCATCGTTGTGACCTTCCCCGGCCTGTCGGCCGGGGTTCACCACAACGTTTTTAGGAGGCGTGCGAATGAATAAGCGATGGTTCTCTTTGATCATCGCCTTTCTTTTTTTGGCGGGATTCGCCGGCGCGGCGCTGGCGCTGGAGCCGTTTCCGATCAAGGGGTATGTGACGGACCGGGCGGGGCTGATGAGCGAGGGCGAGCGGCAGCAGCTCGGCCGGGAGCTGTGGAAGTACGATCAGGATACCGGCAACCAGATCCTGGTGGTGACCGTGCCCACGCTGGAGGACCGGGAAACGGTCGAATTCACGGAAGCCTTGTTCGAGCTGAATAAGCCGGGCCAGAAAGGCAAGGATAACGGGATTATTCTCTTCGTGGCCAAGGCTGAGCGGAAGATCCGGATCGAGGTCGGTTACGGACTGGAGAGCGCGGTCCCCGACGGCAAGGCGGGCACGATTATTCGCGACGCGATCAGCCCCCGTTTCAAGGCCGGCGATTTTGGCGGCGGGATCCGGGCCGGCGCGGCCGCGCTCATCGGCGCCATCAGCCCCGGCTATACCCTGGCCGACCAGCCGGCTCCGGTGAGGAGCCGCCCGGAGCGGGACCGTTCCTTTCCGGCCGCGCTGGTGGTGGGACTGGTCATCTTCGCCTTCGTCAGCATGGCCGGCAACCGGGGCAACCAGGTGCGTCAAGGCCGGCTGCGCCGCGGTTATAGCGAGCCCTGGTATTGGGGCGGCGGCGGTTTCGGCGGCGGATCGGGTTCCGGTTGGGGCGGCGGTTCCGGCGGAGGCGGCGGATTCAGCGGCGGCGGCGGGAGTTTCGGTGGCGGCGGCGCCAGCGGCGATTGGTAGGAGGTGGCGGAGATGATTGAAATTCACAAGGCGCGGCGTTTCTTCTCGCCTCAGGAGAAGGAACGGATCATGGCCGCGATCGGCCAGGCCGAAAAAGCGACCAGCGGCGAGATCCGGGTGCATGTCGAAAACGGCGGCGGCGGCGACCCCATGGACCGGGCCAAACATGTCTTCACTCAGCTCGGCATGGCCGGGACCGCGTTGCGGAATGGCGTATTGATCTATCTGGCGGTGAGCGATCGTAAATTCGCGATCATCGGCGACGCCGGGATCGACGCGGTGGTGCCCGAGCACTTCTGGGAAGAGACCAAGGAAGCGATGCGGCGGCAGTTCCGGGAAGGCCATTTCGCGGAAGGAGTCTGCCAGGGGATCCTCTCGGTGGGGGAGCATTTGCGCAAGAATTTTCCCTGCCGGGCCGATGATGTGAACGAGCTGACCAACGAGATCTCGGAAGGATATTGAGCGGTTGCCGTTGAGGGACGCTGCAAATCCTCTCCCAATCAAACAAGGAAATGAGGCCGCTCCATGGTTAGGACCGTGAGGGCGGCCGGGCTGTTATCGAAAACCAGCCGGGTATGGACCGGCTGGTTTTTTGCCGTCAAGGACCGGGGTGCGGTCTCTGGGTGCAAACCCATTAAAGCACCGGCACCCAGATCGACCAGCCGTCCGCGGCGTTCAGTTTCACTTTGAATTCGGCGTAGCCGTTGGCGTCGGTGGTGACCGTCTCCGTGAAATGGCCGGTATAATCGTAATAGGTGGTATTGGGCTGGCGGGAGTTGATGCTTTTGACGGCGGTCCCGGTTCCGCCGGCCGGGCCGTCGGCGATCAGCAGCACCAGGCCCCGCCCGGCGCTGCCGTCGCCGGCCCGGACATAGCCATATACGTCGTTGTCGTTATTGGAGACCTCGTAACCCGGCCCGTAAGCGAAGTATTTTCTGGCCTTCAACAACCGGGTCAGCCCCTCTTTCATTCCGTAAGTGTAGAAATCTTTCCAAAAAACATCCGGGATGCCGTGTTCCCGCAGCAAAATATAGGCGTAAGCCTGGTATTTGTATTGGCGAATCGGAGTCGCCTGGCCGTCGCGGTCGGTATCGTGGCTGTCGACGAAGGTGACCGCCCGGTCGCGATCGCCGGGATCATTGACCAAGCCGGCCCCGGCCAGCGTGGCCAGGTTAAACCCGCCGCCGGAACCGGACAGTTGGGCGAAAACGGCCCGCAGCGGGAAGTCGAAGACCCTCAGGCTGCTATTGCTGACCGCCGCCAGATAAGCCTTGAGCCGGGAGCGTTCCTCAAACCAGGCTTCGCCCACAAAAAACGGGTTTTTGGCGGGAGACTTCCCCCGGACGGATTCAATCCAATGATTGGTGAAGGAACTGCTGACATGCTTGATCGCATCGAGCCGGAAACCGTCGCAGCCGATGGTGTTGATAATCCAGTCGCCCCAGGCGTCCAGCTCGTCGCGGACCGCCGGGACGGTATAATCGACGTTGGAGCCCATCAGATAATCCTCGTCGAAGCTGTCGTTCCAGGACTTGCCCTCAAAGAGC
Source organism: Hydrogenispora ethanolica (assembly GCF_004340685.1). Classification (NCBI taxonomy): domain Bacteria; kingdom Bacillati; phylum Bacillota; genus Hydrogenispora; species Hydrogenispora ethanolica. Next base: position 10,647 of record NZ_SLUN01000028.1, read on the forward strand.
CGGCCGTCGGCGCTGTTGAAATTCCGCCAGTTCCAAGTGGCGGGGTAATAAGCGCCGTTCCGTCCGGCAAAGGTGAAGCCGGTCCAGGCGCCGGTGCTGCCGCCGTCCGCCAACGGAACGGTCTCGCTCTGGTCCGCGCCCATCCGGTGATTTAGAACCGCATCATAATAGACTTTAATGCCCGCGCCGTGGAGAGCACCGATGGCCGAGAGCAACTCCGCCTTGGTGCCATATTTGGTCCGGGTGCTTCCTTTCTGGTTAAATTCGCCCAGATCCCAGAGGTCGTAGGTATCGTATCCCACGCTACTCGCGCCGGCCATTCCTTTGTTGGCCGGCGGCAACCATACCGCGGTCACCCCCGCGTTGGCCAGCTCGCCGGCGCGGCTGGCCAGCAGGTTCCAGAGATTGGCCTCTTCCGGATATTTTCCCGCGTACGCGCCGGTGTTCATCTCCCAGTAAAAACCCTGCAGCAGGGTCTGGTTGTCGCCGGCCGGCGGTTTGGCATAATTGGGCTCGGCCGGAATCTCACCGCCGTAACCCGGAATGTTGCTATTGCTTTTGGCGCGGCCGCCGCAACCGGAAAAGACGGCAACCGTAGCGATCCACAGGAAAATGAGCAAGAGCGGGAGGAAACGATTTCGATATTTTGCCAAGGCCATACCCCCAATTCATTTGCAGTTGGCGGATTTTTTGGAGGGAACTCCTCTTTTTTGAGGAGTTCCCTCCTGGAGGAAGAGAGCTTTTACGAAGCAAGTAAAGGAATTACCACCAAACCTCCATCTGTACCCCGTAAGTCATATAGGAATCGCCTTGATCGGGATTGAACCGGGAGGCGAAGACCCTGAGCTGTGGCCGGGCATAGAAGCCCGTATCCAGGGTTATGGTGGGGGCGATGGTCAGTTTGGAACCGGAAACATCGTTTTGATTCTTGGTTTCGACCTGATCGTAACCCGCCTCGAATTGGAGCGCGAAGTTCTTGGTGAAGTGATACACCGGGCGGCAGCCGATGGATTTCCAGGTTTGGTCCAGATTCCAGTCTTCATTCTCCTGTTTCAAATAGACCAGGACCGGCTGGATCTCGAATTTTTCGGTGATCTGGCTGACGCCGCTGGTCACCAGTTTGGTCAGTTTGGCGTTTTTATTATTGTCCGGCGGATTGACCGCGTCCAGGCCATAGGTGGCGAGGCCTTTTCCGTAATAAAGCCCGACCATGGAAGAGCCTTCGGTCAGCCCGAAAAAGCTGCCGATGGAATACTTGCCGGTAAAGATCAGCCCATCGCCATCCTTACCGGCCGCCGAGTTATCCTTTTCACTCGAAGCGACCAGATCAAAATCGAAGCTTCCCGGTCCGGCCTTGACGCCGCTGAGGGTGAAAATCAGCGAATTGTCGAGCAATTCGTTGGAATTGGGATCGTTGTTCCGGTACCCGGAATGAGCCATGTAGGCGAGGTCCAATTGGTAATCCCCAACTTTAATGCCTTGAACGCCGGCGCCGACGCCGGTGAAGTCGCGCCAGTACCAGTCGATGATATGGATATCGTCACGCCGGTAATACCGTTGGCCGGCCCAGAAAGTCAAGTTGCCCAGCTCGGGCAGGTTGCCGATTTCCGCATAGGATTCCCGCATGAAAAAGCTGGTGTCGGAGTCGCCGTCTGCCTGGATGGGGGCTTGCCAGCCGCCGCCATTGGTAATGCTTTGATGGCAATACAAGAAATGAACCAGGGCGTAAGAGCCGTTATCCAGCCGCCATTTCTTTTCCAGAGTGTTCTCGATGAAGGTATCCGGCTCGTTGCCGAGGCGGTACTTGGCCCAGGCGCCATTGACCTGGAATGAGCCGGTCTGATGTTCCTTGTCGTCATCCACCAGAATGCCGGTCCGGGCATAGCCGTGGAAACTGAAGCCCTGATCCGCGGCCTTGATCGCGGCGATATCGGCTTCGACCTTGCTGAGCCGGGCATCATCGGCCCCGGCAGCGGCGGCGCTTTTTTCGCGGACCAACAGGACGGCGTTCTTCCCGCCATAGCCGTCATCCACCGTGCTGGTGGCGTCGGGGTCGGGAGTCCAGGTGCCGTCGACCACAAACTTGTATTGGTAGGTGCCGGGTTTCAACGGAATGGTCACCGACCAGACGCCGTCGGCGCCTTTGGACATTTTTTGCCCGGCCGGATTCCAACTGTTGAAGGAGCCGGAGAGATAGACCGCGGTGGCGTCCGGAGCTTTGAACGTAAAGGTGACGTCACTTCCATTGACGCTGGTCCCGGCCAGCGCGGGCAGTCCGAACAGCAAAACCATCCATACCGCAAGCAACAGGGAAAACTTCTTCATTTCAATCCTCCTTAAAATAAAAATATAGGCACCCCAATCACTGCAATTAAGCCTGGCCTCATCTCCTTCCGCGGCCTTTTCGATTAAGGGAGTCTTCAAAGCCATGGAAAACGCCCTCAAAGGTTCATCGAAAACGGAAATCATGCAATCGCTTGCGTAAAATATATACGGAAATCCAGCCCGAGAAGCGCAGAATGGCGTGCGGGAAGTTTTCTCGATAGGGAACCCCGAATGCAACCCCTCGACCGGCAATCATCAATGCAAAGACTGTGATATTCGCTTCATAACAAGCTCTGGCGAAGGTTTTCCAAAGAGTGCGATGGGAAAATCAATTTCTGCAAACGTTTGCCTAAATAATTAGCCGTCGATGGGGATAGTCCTTCTTTTTTGGAAATATTTTTTACCGATTTGAAATAAAAAAATTACATCAAATAAATTTTTCTGGGCGTGTTCGAGGAAATGAAGAACATAAAATATTGGATTATACAGCTCGTATAGCAATGAAACTTTATAAAATGCTGGGATCGAATGGGATGCGATTCTCACGAATTCCCGTTGACGGGTCAGTAATATAATGGTAATATTTGATACAAGCGTTTGCACTATATTTCCAAAAATCTCTGTAGGGGATTGCTCCCGGTGTTTCTTAAGACGGATGGTCGGTGAAAACGGGGGTTGCACTTGAACCCTTGCGATTGAAGGGATTTTTCGACCGGAGCCGCATATCCCAGGATGGTATCTTGGAGGAGAAAACGCGGCTGAACGGCGTTTTTGGGAACAAAAAGTGCAAACGGATGCATTAAGGCGAAAAGACTTCCTTGGATCAGTCGTTTTCGTAAAAATGAAAGGGAGGAATCAAAACGCAATGAGTGGGAAGCTGAGCAAAATCTTCTGGATGGTCCTGGCGGTGTTGTTGGCGGTGTCCGCGGTCCCCATGGCCTGGGCGAAACCCAGCCCGGTCGAGATCGTTTTCTCGGAGTTTGACGACCCCAATGTCTACAAAGAGGATTTCTGGCGTTCCTATCTGCAGAAATTCACCGACAAAAACCCCGGCATCGTTGTCAAACGGATCCATAACAACGACAACGATATCCGCACCAACTGGCAGAACCAGGTGGCGGCCGGCGCCGGCCCCGATATCACCTTTGCGCCCCATGACAGCATCGGATTGTTTGTCGAGGCGGGAACCGCCCTGGCGTTGGACGACTTTTTCCCGAAAAGCTTTTATAACCAGTTTGACCCGGAGATGCTGAACGCCTACAAGTACCGGGGCAAGATTTACGGCATCCCTTACCGCCTCGGCAACTGTGTCTTGTTGATCTATAACAAGGCGCTCCTGCCGCAGCCCCCGAAGACCATGAACGAGCTGATCGCCAAGGCCAAGCAGCTGACCCGGGGGACCGAGCAGTACGGATTGGCCTATGACATGGTCGAACCCTTCTTCATCATCGGCTTCCTCGGCGGGTACGGCGGCAGCGTCTTCGACGACAAGGGCAATATCACCTTGAACACCGAGGCCATGCGGAAAATGGTCAAATTGGTGTACGATTTCAAGTTTACCTACCGGATCACGCCCAAAGAGGCCAACTCCGACGTGGCCAACGGCCTCTTCAAAGAGGGCAAGGCGGCGATGACCATCTGCGGCCCCTGGCTTTTCCCGCAGCTGGATGAGGCCAAAGTCAATTACGGCCTGGCCAACATCCCCAAACTGGATGACGCCGGCTGGCCGGCCCCCTATAGCGGCGCCAAAGTCCTGATCCTCAATCCCAATCTGGCCAAAGACTCCAAACGGGCGGCGGCGGTCAAGAAATTCGTCGCCTATATCAACAGCCCGGAGAATCAACTGAAATACGCCAAGATGGTTTCGGAGATTCCGACCCATAAAAAAGCCCTCGCCAACGCCTACGTCAAGAACGATCCGAAGGTCAAGGCCCTTTCCGAACAGATGAAAAAATCGCTTCCCATGCCGGGCCGGCCCGAGATGCGCTGTGTCTGGGATGCCATGAAATCGACCATGGCCATGGTGATGGGCGGCCGGCTCAAACCGGAGGACGCGCCCAGAGTGATGCAGGAAGAGGCGTTGAAATTGAAACGGAACATGTTCGGCGAGTAACTCGCCGGGCGGGATGGTTTGAGGGGGATGAACGGAGTGGTTTGTTCCCCTCAGCGTCGCCGTCGGCCGCGCGTTCCGGGCGGCTCCCCGCCGCTGGCGGGCGATGGCGTAAGGAGGGATTTTTTTGATCGTCAAACGGAGTACGCCCTATCTGTTGATCGGGCCGGCGTTACTGGTATTGTTATTCATGATCGGCTATCCGCTGGTCTTCGGGGTCCAGCTCTCATTCACCAATATGAATCTGTACCATTTCCTCCAGTATCAGTACGTCGGTCTGAAGAACTATCTCAGTGTGCTGACTGACCCCGAGTTGTACACTACCGCGTGGCGGACGGTGGTCTGGACCGTGGTGAACGTGACCTTGACGGTGCTGATCGGCCTGGGCCTGGCGATTCTGCTCAACCGGAAGCTGCCTTTCAAGAACCTGCTGCGGGTGCTGCTGATGCTGCCCTGGGCCGTGCCCCAGTATATCGCGGTGCTGACCTGGCGGAACATGTTTCAGGCTCAATACGGCACCATCGACATTATCCTGAACCGACTGGGGATCACCTCCATCTCGTGGCTGTCCGATCCCGCCTGGACTTTTATCGCCTGCATCATCACCAACATCTGGCTGGGGGTTCCCTTCATGATGGTGATCGCCCTCGGCGCGATGCAGAGCATCCCGGCGGAACTGTACGAGGTGGCGGCGATCGACGGCATCAAGAGCTGGCAGAAGCACCGCCATATCACCCTGCCGCTGTTGAAGCCGGTGATGACCCCGGCCATCGTGCTCTCGACGGTCTGGACCTTTAATATGGTCAATGTCATCTATATGATGACCGGCCGGACCGGCGACAATCAGACCCAGATCCTGGTCTCCCGGGTATACAAGGATGCCTTCACCTATTTCAATTATTCCAAGGCGGCCACCTTCTCGGTGCTGATCTTCCTGATCCTGGCGTTGTTCGCTTCGTCCTATCTGAAGCTGATGCGGAGCGGGGAAGGGGTTTACGACTGATGCGCAGCGAAAAGTTTAACAAAAACGACTCCCTGGGCAAGATCATCTTCATCTACGCGGTGCTGGTCACCATGGCTTTTATCAGTCTCTATCCGCTGCTGGACATCGTCAAGATCGCGTTGCGGCCGGCCAGCAGCCTGTTTTCGACCGATCTGAGCCTGATCCCCAGGAATGCCACATTCAAGAATTTCCATACCGCCCTGTGGGTCCGGCCCTATTTCACCTGGCTGAAGAACAGCCTGATCGTGGCCCTGTCCTCGACGGTGTTGTCCATCGCCATCGCGGTCGCGGCAGGCTACGCCTTTTCGCGTTTCCGGTTCCGCGGCCGCAATCTGGGACTGCTGGCCTTTCTGTTGACCCAGATTTTTCCGGCGCCGATGATGCTCTTGCCTACCTATATCCTGCTGAAGAATTTCGGGCTGCTCAACCATTACGGCGGCGGCATCGTTCCCTATATCGCCTTGACGGTGCCCTTCAGCGTCTGGGTGCTCAAAGGGTATTTCGACACCATCCCCCGCTCGTTCGAGGAGAGCGCCTATCTCGACGGGGCCAACTTCGCCCAAGTGCTCTGGGGCATCATGCTGCCCCTTTCCATTCCGGCGTTGGGAGTGGTCCTGCTCAATACCTTCATGGCCACCTGGAATGAGTTCGTTACCGCCAATATCGTCTTCACCGATACCGAGCTGCACACCCTGCCGGTGGGGATTTTCAATATGACCGGGTCGCTCGGCGCCGATTGGGGGATCTTTAGCGCCGCCTGCCTGGTGACCGCGCTGCCGGTGATCGTGCTCTATATCGCCATGTCCAAGTTTTTCATCAGCGGGCTGACGCTCGGCGGGGTTCGCGAATGAGCGGAACGCCGGCCGGCCGATTGTAAAGGAGGGGGTGAACCCATGAACCGTCCCCAAGGGCTGAAAAAATTCTGGCTGCTCCTGGCGCTGGCGGCGCTCTGCGCCGTAACCGTCGCCGCGCAGGACAGTCCCGCGCCGCTCACCGCGGCGGACCGGATCTATTTTCTGATGACCGACCGTTTCGCCGACGGCGACCCCGCCAATGATCAGAACGTATTGCGGAGCGACCCCTCCGCCTATCACGGCGGCGATTTTCAGGGGATCATCGACAAGCTGGATTACATCCGCGATCTCGGCTTCACCGCCGTCTGGATTTCGCCGGTCGTCGCCAATCAGTTCCGGGGCTACCACGGCTACTGGGCCAGCGACTTTTACCGGACCAACGAGCATTTCGGGAGCCTGGCCAAGCTCAAGGAACTGGTGGCCGCCGCTCACGCCAGGGGCCTCAAGGTCCTGGCCGACCTGGTGGTCAATCACACCGGGCTGCTCCACCCCTGGGTCGGCGAGCCGGAGTATGAGAGCTGGTTCCACCCGCGCCGCACCATCGCCAATTGGAATGACCAACGGGAGATCGAAGACGGCTGGCTGGCAGGGTTGCCCGATCTGAACCAGGAGAACCCGGCGGTCCGGGAATACCTGATCACCATGGCCCAATGGTGGATTCGCGAGACCGGCATCGACGGCTACCGGCTGGACACGGTCCGCCACGTGCCGCAGGAGTTCTGGCGGGAATTCGCGGCCGCGCTCAAAAAGGAGTTTCCGGGCTTTTATCTGATCGGCGAGGTCTGGGACGGCCGCCCCGATTTCGTGGCCGGCTATCAACGGGCCGGCCTGGACGGGCTGGTCGATTTTCCCATTTACTATGCGATCCACGACGTCTTCGCCGGCGACCGGCCCGGCGCCAGGCTGGCCCAGCTGATCCGGGAATGCGCCGCCGTCTATCCCGACCGTTCCCGGATGGGCACCTTCATCGACAACCACGACGTGCCCCGCTTCGTCAGCCAGGTCCACAACCTTCGCGACGAGCGGCTCCGGCAGGCGCTGGCCTTTCTGATGACCTATACCGGGATCCCCATCCTGTACTACGGGACCGAGATCGGGCTCGACGGCGGCGCCGACCCCGATAACCGCCGCGATATGGACTGGCAGGTCCGTTCGCCGCTGACCGATTACATCAAAAAACTGAACGCGATCCGCGCCGCCAACCCCGCCTTGACCCAAGGGGACTTGACGCTCCTTCCGGACCGGCCGGATTTTTTCGGGTATACCCGCAGTTTCGAGAGCAACCGGATCCTGACCGTCTTCAATCTGGCCAACCAAAAACGCCGCGTCGAGCTGGAACTGCCCGAAGGATGGGGAGAGCCCGGGAGTATCCTGCGCGGGCTGACCGGGTCCGAAAATTACCGGCTGCGGCGGGGAAAGCTCCAACTGCAACTGGCCCCGCGCCAGGTGAATCTCTTCCGCTGTGAGTCGAAATAAAAAGTTGTAGGTTTAGCGAATCAAAATTAAAAATTTGGTCGAAAATTAAATTTTCGATCATGGAAATTAAAATTCCGGTCGTGAGAATCGAAATTTCCAGCCTGAGAATTGAATTTTCACTCCTGGAAATGGGAATTCCCCGCCTGAGAATTGCAAAACCGGGCCGGAGAATTCGCTTTTCACTCCGGAGAATGGAATTTCCACTCGCGAAGATCGGAGATTCACTCCTGAGAATAGGATTTCCGCTTCCGGAAATGAAAAAAGCCCCGGAATGATGCGAAAGCGCTGCCCGATTGGGTGCTTCCGGGGGAACGGAGAGAAGGGGGGATGGGGTTGCAAAAGGTATTGGTAGTCGGCGGAGCCACCTTTGATGCATTGATCCACCTGCCGGTCCTGCCCGGACCGCTGCCGCAGACGATTCACAGTTGCGGTTTTCATGAAACCGTCGGTTCCACCGGGGCGGGCAAGGCGCTGAACCTGAGCCGGCTGGGACTGGAGACCACCTTGCACGCCTTGATCGGCGCCGATGATTATGGCGAGCGGATCCGGGCGGCGCTGCAGGTACCCAACTTGCATTTCCGGTACGATATCGACCCGCAGGGCACGGAGCGGCATATCAATCTGATGGACGGGGCCGGCCGGCGGATCTCCATTTTCGCCACCCGCTCCAGCGAGGAGCCCCGGCTGGACCTGGCAAAATTCCAGCCGCTGATCCAGGAGAGCGACTTGGTCGTCCTGAACATCATCGGTTATACCAAACGGTTGATCCCCCTCTGCCGGCAGTATGCCAAGCCGGTCTGGACCGATCTCCACGACTGGGACGGCCGGGATCCGTTCCATCAGGCGTATCTGGACGCCGCCGCTTATATCTTTATGAGCTCCGATAATCTGCCCGATTACCGGGCGGTGATGGCGGAGCTGATCGGCCGGGGCAAGCGGCTGGTGGTCTGCACCCATGGCCGGGAGGGGGCCACCGCCGCCACCGCGGTCGGCGAGTGGCTGGAGATCCCGATCATTCCGGCGTACCGCATGGTGGACGCCAACGGCGCCGGCGACAGCTTCATGGCGGGTTTCATCTACGGCCACCTCCGGGGCTATGCGCTGAAAAAATGTCTGGGTTTGGCCACCCTCTGCGCCGGACTCTGCATTACTGTCTCGGAGCTGGCTTACCCCGGATTGAGCCCGGCGCTCCTGGAGGCGGCCTACCGGGAGCATTACGGCGCTGAATCGTGAAACGAAAGGAGTGATCCCGCGTGGCGACTTTGGAACCCATGCCCCTGCCGGACGGCGTCGCCGGCCTGGTGCAACGCCTGGCGCGCCTGGACGGGGTCCGGGGTGTGCTGCTGGGAGGTTCGCGGGCCCAGGGCGGTGCCGAGCCGGATTCCGATTACGATCTCTATGTGTATCAGGACCGGCCCATCGACCTCGCCGCGCGGCGGGCCCTGGCGGCCGAGCTCTTCGCCGAGTGCGAAGTGAATAATCAGTTTTGGGAGACCGAGGACGACGGTTATCTCCGGCAGGGCCGGATCGCGGTGGACATCGTCTACCGCGATCTGGAGTTCGTCGCCGGGAATCTCTACGCCAAACTGGAGCGTTTCGAAGCGGATGTCGGCTATACCACGTGTATCTGGGGCAATTTCTGCGGCTCGCGGATCTTGTTCGACCGGGACGGAGTCATCGCTTCGCTGCAGCAACGATACAGCCGGCGCTATCCGCCGGAACTCAAGCGGAACATCATCCGCAAGAATTACCCGTTGCTCAAGGAACAGATCCCGGCCTATTATCATCAGATCGCCAAAGCCCTGGGGCGCGGGGACGCCGTCAGCGTCAACCACCGGACCGCGGCGTTTTTCGCCAGTTATTTCGATATCCTGTTCGCCCTGAATGAAATGGCCCACCCGGGAGAGAAACGGCTGCTCCGGACGGTCCGCGAGCAATGCGCCAAAGTTCCGGAGCATTGCGAGGCGGACGTCCTGGCGGTCCTGGGCCACAGCGGAAGATGCGACCCGGCCATTCTGCCGGCCCTCGACGGACTCATCGGCCACCTGGACGATCTGCTCCGCCTGGAAGGGAGCGGAGCGGGCGCGGGCGCAGATTGATGTTGACTTTCGGCGGCGGGCGATATTAAAATTGATGGGAAAAGAACTGTAAAATAAAGGGATGGCTTCATGAGAGTAACCATTAATGATATCGCCAAAGTCGCCGGAGTCTCGCCTTCCACCGTCTCGCGGGTGATCGCCAACAACCCCAAGATCAGCGCCGCCACCCGGGAGAAGGTCTTTAAGATCATGCAGGAGATGAATTATCATCCCAATATCATCGCCCGGTCCCTGGCCAACCAATCGACCCGGATCATCGGGGTGGTGATCCCGGGGATGGCCGACAAGGCGTTCCAGCATCCGTTTTATCCCGAGATCCTGCGGGGGATCAGCTCCATTGCCTATAAGAACAAGTACAACATTCTCATCTCCAGCATTGGCAATCCCGAGGAAGAGAAGCATTCGGTGAAACAATTCGCCTGCGGCGGGATCACCGAAGGGATCATCCTGCTGGCGTCGCGGACCCGGAACTCCTCCGTATCCGAGCTTCTCAAGCTGGATTTCCCCTTTGTATTGGTGGGCAAGCCGGAGAACGATCACGAGGTCAACTGGGTCGACAATGATAATTTCGCCATCGGTTACCAGCTGACGCAGCACCTGATCGAGCAGGGGCACCGCAAGATCGCCTTTATCGGGGTGGTGCCGGAGCATTTTGTGACCATGGACCGCTTGAACGGCTATAAACAAGCGTTGCAGGAGCACGGCATCCCCTGCGATGAGCAGCTGATCGTCGAGAGCCGCTTCATCACCGATAACGGCTACGACTTGATGAAGAAACTGCTGGAACGGGGCAAGCTGCCCACCGGGGTGATCGGCTGCGACGATCTGCTCTGCTTCGGCGCGATGAAGCTCATCACGGAGCGGGGGCTCAAGATCCCCGAGGATATCGCGGTGGCCGGCTTCAACAATGTCCCGCTGGCCGACTATTCCCATCCGCCGTTGACTTCGGTGGAGATCAACGCCTTCTCCCTGGGCTCCAAGGCGCTGGAACTGTTGCTGGCGGCGTTGCACAGCGAGTACCAGAGTTTTAACCGGGCGATCATCCCCGCCAAGCTGGTGATCAGGGAATCGACGCTCTCCCGGCGGTAATTTTTTTTACGGTTTTGGTGCAAGCGTATGCACTAACGCAAATTTCGATGCAACTGCTTTTTCAGAGGAAATGCTTTATCAAAAAACGCGAAGGCCGGCCATTGGCATTCCACACCCGTCCGGCCGGCTCGAAATCATTGCATCTCTAAAACAGGTGAATCATGCAAAATCTACAGATCGTCTGCGAGCAATTGGCGCGGCGCGGCGCTGCTTTTGACGGGTCCTATTTTATTCCCGAAGTCTGGAATGCGGTCGGCTGGGAGCGCTATGCCACCGACCAAAAACGACCCGGGCAGATCCGGGTCAATCCCTACGAGTTTTTGAGCCATATCATCGGGCGCCACATTTTGCCCCATGCGGAAGCGGGAAAGGATTACCTGCGGCCGTTGGACCGGGGGAGCGCCGCCCCGCCGGAGCTTCATCAGTGTGTGATCTATGGGGCGCTGCTTAGGACCTTCACAGCCTGGGACCATGTCCGGCCGGGGCAGGTCTGCCCGGGCAGTTTCATCAAGACCATCGGCCTCTTGCCCTACTTGAGGAAGCTCGGGGTGAACATCCTCTATTTGCTGCCGGTCTTTGCCACCAGCGATCGTTATAAGAAAGGGGAGTGCGGCAGCCCTTATGCCATTCGGGACAGCTACCGGCTGGACCGGAATCTCCACGACGACCTGCTGGGCGAAGCGGATGAAGCGATGGTGGCGACGGAGTTCAAGGCGTTGATCGAGGCCTGCCACATCCTGGGGATCCGGGTGATGGTCGATTTCGTCTTTCGCACGGTAGCCCGGGATCATGCGCTCCTGGCGGACCATCCGGAATGGTTTTACTGGATCCGCCGCCGCACCGCTCCGGTCTTCGCCCCTCCGGCCGTGGCCGGGGAGGGAAAACTGACCCTGCTGAACGACGGTTCCTTGAAAAGCCTGTACACTTGCGACGGGATCGCCGAATACCTGGCTCAATTTACCGTTTCCCCGCCGGAGATCGACCCGGCCCGCTGGCGCCGGCTCCTGGAACGTCACCGCCGGAGCGGAGCGAACCTGCTGGCCCTGATCGAGGAGGAGTATCAGATCACCACCGCGCCCGGCTTTTCCAATGTCTTGAATGATCCCCAGCCGCCCTGGACCGACGTGACTTACTTGCGGCTTTACCAGGATACGCACCCCAAGGCCCGGCCCTATCTGCCCCGGGAGCAGCCGCCTTACATTTTACAGGACGTGGCTTGCGCCAATCTTTACCCGGGTCGTCTTCCCAACCGGGGGTTGTGGGATTACCTTCTGGGAATTATCCCCCATTATCAGGAGGAGTACGGGATCGACGGCGCCCGGATCGATATGGGGCACGCGCTGCCGCCGGAGTTGAACCAGGCCATCGTGGCCCGGGTCAAGGCCGCCAATCCCCATTTCATTCTGTGGTCGGAGGAGTTCGCGCCCGAACATTCCCGGGCCGCCAGGGAGAACGGCTTTCATTTTATCAGCGGCAATCTCTGGTCGGTTTACAACGATCTCGACCAGCCCCGTTTCCGTTCCAGACTGCTGCGGATCGTCTCCGGCGCCGCGCTGCCGGTGACCGCCGCCCTGGAGACCCCGGATACGCCCCGGATGGCGCTGGTCTACCGGGAGCGCCCGAAGCTCAGCCTGTTATTGCTGCTGAACTGTTTTATCGCCAACGCCGTTCCCTTCATCAACAGCGGCATGGAGCTTCTGGAGCTTCAGCCGATGAATCTCGGGCTGAATAATGATGAAACGGGCCGCTTCGTACTGGACCGGGAGGACCCGATGTATGGCAAGCTGGCTTTCTTCGATCATTATCGCCTGCACTGGCTGAATCAGGACCATGGCTGGCTGCGGGAGCTGCTGGCGGAGGCGCTGCGGATCCGTCGCCGTTTTGGGGGCCTGGTGGGCAACAGGGTCCATCTGAGGAGCCGGCCGCTGAAGAATTCCAAAATCATATTTTTTTGGTATTTTGATCCCAAGACCGGTCAGAACCTGTTTTTCCTGGCCAACCGGAGTTTCGCCGAGCGGGCCCGGGTACGGCTGCAGGCCCTGTTTCCCGAGGAATTCCTGAAGGATCGGCCGGCGGTCGCGTGGCTGTACCCGGGAAGTACTGGAACCGGCCGAAAATGGGAATATAATCAGTGGAGGTTTCTGGCCCCCGGCGAGGTACGGATCGGATATTTACGCGAATCTTATCATTCATAAACCGGCTTTGGTCCACAATATAGGAAGACCCCGAGTAGGTCTCCGAATTGCGGCCCGAGAGTTTTTGCCGGCAATGATCATATATAGAGTTAATCCGGACACGACGGACTGTCCTGCGCGAAGTTTTTGATAGGGTAGTAAATGGACCACCCTGGATGGGGCCCATGACTTGTGACGAATGAGGGAGGCAAACTGATGAGCAATCGTTCCAAACTGCCGCGGGTGGCTTATTTTTGCATGGAGTATGGTTTGCATGAGGATTTCAAGATCTACTCCGGCGGACTCGGGATCCTGGCCGGAGATATATTAAAAGCCGCTTACGATAGGGATTATCCCATGATCGGGGTCGGCATTCTCTGGAGTCAAGGCTATACCAATCAATTCATCGGGGAGAACGGCAGGCCGTATGATTGCTATCCCGACAACAGCTACGGCTTTCTGGAGGATACCGGCGTGGCGGTGAAGGTGCGCATCCGGGGCAGACAAGTCACCTGCAAGGTCTGGAAATGCACCCAATTCCGGAACGCGCCGCTCTACCTGCTGGATACCAATCTGCCGGAGAATGAGGACCGGCTGATCACCGGCCAATTGTACGGCTGGTTCTCCGAAGAGCGGATCGCCCAAGAGATGGTTCTGGGCATTGGCGGCGTCCGGGCGCTTCAAGCCTTGGGGATCGCGGTGGATGTCTACCATTTCAATGACAGCCATCCGGTTTTGGCCGGCACCGAGCTGATCCGCAGCAAGATGGATGAGGAAGGACTGGATTTTGAAGCAGCCTGGCGGCAGACCCGGGAACGGATCATCTTTACCACCCACACGCCGGTGGTGGCCGGCAATGAGATCCATGAGCATGAGCTGCTGCAATACATGGGGGCCTATAACGGTCTGACGTTCGGGCAGATGCTGAAACTGGGCGGCGAACCTTTCAGCATGACTGCGGCCGGGTTGCGGCTGGCCCGGAAGGCCAATGCCGTGGCCGAGTTGCATGCGCTGACGGCCCGGGAGATGTGGCAGGAGGTGACCGGGGCCGCGGCGATCATCGCCGTGACCAACGGCGTTCATAACGGTACCTGGCAGGATCCCCGGATCGCCGCGGCCTTCGAGCAGCAGGGCGACCTGTGGGCTCCCCATCAGGCGGCCAAGCGTGAACTGCTGGCCGAGATCAGGAAGCGCAACGGGGTTGACCTGGACGAGAACACGCTGACCATCGGTTTTGCCCGCAGGGCCGCGCCCTATAAACGGAGCGATCTCATCTTCAAAAGGCCGGAACTGATCGTTCCGCTCCTGAAGTACGGCAAATTGCAATTGATCTTCTCCGGCAAAGCCCATCCCAATGATGCGGTCGGCAAGGGCATCGTGGCCAATTTGTACGAGATGTCCCGGTTGTATCCGGAGAGCGTGGTCTTCCTGCAAAACTACGATATGCAGATCGGAAGGCTCCTGACCCGCGGCTGTGACGTCTGGCTGAACAACCCCCGCCGGCCGATGGAGGCCAGCGGCACTTCGGGAATGAAGGCCGCCATGAATGGCGTTTTAAACTTCAGCGTGTTGGACGGCTGGTGGCCCGAGGGCTGCCGCCACGGCATCAACGGCTGGCAGATCGGGGACGGGAGTGCCGCGTCCGACCAGGAGGCGGCCGATGCCGAGAGCCTTTACCGGGTGCTCCTGGAGGAGATTTTACCGACCTATAACACGGACCAGAGCCGTTGGACCGAGATGATGCGCGCCAGTATCGCGATGTCGCACTGGCAATTCTCGGCCGCAAGGTTGGTGCAGGACTATTACAGCCTGCTATACCAGGACATCATCTGACGGTTCATCACCGTTCCTCCATGCGACGAGAAAGCCGGCTGGCGTTCCCCCGTCAGCCGGCTTTCTAAAAAAACCGCCCAAGCCCGGGCGAACAGCCTCGGTCTTGGGCGGTAATCATTTTGAACAACGGTGCAGGCCTCTTACATGCTCCCGCCAGCCGCGTTGCCGAGGATCTCCGGATTGACCATTCCGAAGATCATGGCCACGTGGGCAACGATCAGAAACACCGTCAACAGCAGAAAATGCAGCTTCATCTGTTCATCGGGAGTCTTGTTCTTCCCGATCCAGCCCAATTCCAGCAATGCCAGGCCGGCCAGGGGAACGACGCCCAGCAGATAGGACCAGACGGCGATGAAGTCGACGCCGGTGCGCCATTTCATGGTGGGGATGGCTGTGAATAACAGCGGGAAGAAGATGGCGAACGTAAAATAGGCGCCGGCGACGATGCTCAGGATTTTACTGGTGGTCTTGAGCGGTCCTGAGGTCTTACGGTAAAAGACGATGAAAAATTCCACGGCCACCAGGGCCTCGGCCAGAACCACCGGCACCACCATGTAATGCAACAAATTCCAAGGCTGGTTAGTGGCGAGCAGTTCCATATAATGGGTCATGTTCATTGGATTTTTACCCCTTTCTCCAAATCGAGCGTTTTTGCGGATTGATTGTATAGGATGAAATAAATTTCTTTATTAAGATTTGCATTCCTAAGGCCGAATGCAAATGGAATCAAAACGAATTTATTTCATCCTATTACAGCGGTAATAAGTTGAATTAAATTCCTTAATTTATCCATCATGGAAGGCTTACGGGACATGATGCTTATTTGAAATTTAATTCAACTTAATATAGCAAGAGAATGTGAAGATTTTATGAAGAGGGGAGCGCCTTTTTCTTCATAAAATCTTCACATCCCCCGGGTATACTTGGAGTAATTTTGAAGGGCATGACGCTTTAGGAGCGAAAGGGGAATTTACATGGGGCGATCGCAACAAGATGGGACCATGAGGTCAAAAAGGAATTGGCGTGGCGGCTATAAGATTGCGGGCTTGGTGCTGGCGTTGGCGGGGATTTTGGCAGTTTGGCAGGGCGGCGTCATTCGCGGCGAAACCGGGGACGAACTCCGGATCCGGAAGAGCGGGGTGACGGGGAATGCCCGGTACTATCCATATGACGCCGAGGGCACCAAAATGGAGGTGATTGCGGTCAAAGCCAGCGACGGAACGATCCGGACCGCCTTCAACACCTGCCAGGTCTGTTTCAATTCCGGCCGGGGTTTCTACACCCAGGCGGGGAACGAATTGGTCTGCAATAATTGCGGCAACCGTTTCAAGATCGATCAGATCGAAAAGAAAAAGTTCGGTTGCAATCCCATTCCGATCCTTAAAGAGAATAAGCGGGAGGACGGGGAATATATCATCATCTCCGGCGATTATCTGGCGAAGCATAAGAAATTTTTCGCCCGCTGGAAGAATTGACCGTAGCCCTCAGCGCTTGTGGAGACAATGACCGGATCTCAGCCATTGAGCATCCGGTCATTGTCATTTCAGCCTGGGATGCTCGGGGAAGGAGCGAGCGTTGGCGGTTGTTTTCCGGAAGATATCAAATTCGGAGCGATCTTCATGATTTCTTCACAGAGTTCGGCTAGAATAGCCTTGTTACGATTCAAAGCGCTGCGCAATGGATCCGGCGCGGTTGAGAAGTTTGCGTCATAGTTAGGAGGAGTGGCATGGAACCCCGATTGGTTTCCGAAGTCTTTCAAGTGCAAGGAATGTCTTGCGCCAGTTGTGAGCTGAAAATCGAAAATGCGCTACGCAAGATGGCCGGCGTCAAAACGGTTGAAGCCTCGCTGGCCAATTCGCGCGTGACGGTCCACTATGATAGTGATATGATAAAATCAGAAGCGTTGATCGGCGCCATTCAGAAACTCGGCTATGAGGCGAGCCGGCCCGGCGAGGCCCTGGCGGCGCGGAAAAATTCGGTCAATCAACTGATCGGCGCGGGGATCATCATCTTTGCGCTGTATCTGATCATCCGCTCCACCGTCGGCTTTAACTTCATACCGCAGGTTGACAGTTCCGTGGGCTACGGCATGCTTTTCGTCATCGGCCTGCTTACTTCCTTACATTGTATCGCCATGTGCGGCGGGATTAACCTTTCCCAGTGTATCGCCTCCGCTCCCGGCCGGCCGGCGGCGGCGGAGTCCAAATGGGTCAAATTCCGGCCCAGCCTGTTGTACAATGCGGGACGGGTGCTCTCGTATACGCTGATCGGCGGCATGGTCGGCGCCATCGGTTCGGTGGTCAGTTTTTCGGGAACCGCCAAAGGCGTGGTCGCCATCGTCGGCGGGCTGTTCATGATGGTCATGGGCCTCAACATGCTGGATATTTTTCCGTGGCTGCGCCGGTTCAAGCTCAGCATGCCCAAGTTCATCGGGGACCGGCTTTATGCCGGGCAGAACCAGCGGGGCCCCTTTATCGTGGGGCTATTGAACGGACTGATGCCGTGCGGCCCTTTGCAAACCATGCAACTGTATGCTCTGGGAACAGGCAGTTTTGGGGCGGGCGCCGCCGCGATGTTCCTCTTCAGTTTGGGTACGGTGCCGCTGATGTTCGGTTTTGGCGCGCTCAGCTCTTTGTTGAGCCGTAAATTTACCCACCGGATGCTGAAAGTCAGCGCGGTACTGGTCATCGTCCTGGGAATGACCATGTTGGGCCGGGGTTTGAGTCTTTCCGGGATTTCCTGGGCTTCCGTCGGACCCGGCTCCAATTCACCGGGGAACGTTGCGGTGATTGAGGGAGACGTCCAGGTGGTGACCACTACCTTTCAGTCCGGCCGGTATCAGCCGTTCGTGGTCCAAAAAGGGATCCCGGTGCGCTGGATCATCAAAGTGAGCGCGGCCGATCTGAACGGCTGTAATAATCCGGTGACCGTTCCCCGGTACAATATTCAAAAAAAGCTGGTTCCCGGGGATAATATTATCGAGTTTACGCCGCAGGAGGAAGGCTCCATCACCTATACCTGCTGGATGGGGATGATCAGCAGTACCATTAAGGTAGTGCCCGATCTCGCCAATGTTTCCGCGAGTGACCTGCCGGACGCGGCTGGAGACGCCAATCAGAGCCAGCTCGGGGGCGGGTGTTGTGCGGATAGCGCCAAGGCTGTCAAATTCCAGGGCGGCCGGATCCCCACCGACAACGTGGTGGTAGCGCAAGTGAAGGATGGCATCCAGGAAGCGACGATCACGGTGAACGACGAAGGATATGATCCGGCGGTGATCGTGTTGCAGCGGGGGATCAAGGCCAAACTGAAATTCAATCCGGAGAAATTGAATTCCTGTAATAACATTGTGGCTTTCCCGGAGTACGGCGGCCAGCTCGATCTGAGCGCCGGACAGCTGGAGACGCCGCCGTTAGAGGTAACCGAAGATTTTACCTTCCAGTGCTGGATGGGAATGCTGCACGGTTACGTGAAGGTCGTCGCTGATCTCCAACAGATCGATATGAAGGCGATCAAGAAAGAAGTGGAGGCTTTCCGGCCCGCCGGCGGCGGCGGTTGCTGCGGCGGATGATTAGAACGCCCGGATGCGGGTACTCATACCCCTAGAGGAGTGAAAAACATGGAAAAGAAGGAAGTCATACAGATCAGCGGCATGTCCTGCGCGGCCTGCGCTGCCCGGATCGAGAAAGGCCTGGCGAAGCTCCCCGGAGTCAGGGAAGCCGCCGTCAACTTCGCCACGGAAAAGGCGACCGTCGCTTATGATAGCGAATTGGTATCGGACCAGCAACTAGCGGAGACCGTCGTCAAACTCGGTTATGGCGTAGTGCCGCAGGCGGATCAGCCAGGCAAGGTGAGCCTGAAGCTCACCGGGATGAGTTGCGCTGCTTGCGCGGCGAAGATCGAGCGCAAGCTGAACAAGATGGACGGCGTCACCAAGGCCGCGGTCAATCTGGCCACCGAGAAAGCCACGGTGGAGTATGACAGCGCCCGGGTGAAAGTCTCCGAACTGCTGGCGGCGGTCACCGCCCTGGGCTACGGCGCCGAACTGGAGCAGGAGAACGGCGCGGACCGCGAAAAAGCCGCCCGGGAGAAGGAGATCAAGCGGCTGCGTCGGGAACTGATCATTGCCGCGGTTCTGAGTTCGCCGTTAATCCTGGCGATGGTGCTGACTATGTTGAAGCTGGACATCCAACTGCTGCATGATTGGCGCTTTCAGATCATTCTAGCGACCCCGGTCCAATTCATCATCGGCTACCGGTTTTATAAAAATGCTTACCATGCGTTGCGGGCCAAGAGTCCCAATATGGATGTGCTGATCGCCATGGGGACAACCGCGGCGTATCTGTACAGTGTCTATAACGCCTTATTCCAGAAGCCGATGCCGGGCACGTTCATGAAAGACCTGTATTTCGAGGCGGCGGCCACGATCATTACCCTGATTTTGCTCGGCAAATACTTTGAAGCAGTGGCCAAGGGAAAGACCTCCGAGGCCATCAAGAAACTGATGGGTCTGCGGGCCAAGACGGCGCGGGTGATCCGGAACGGCGCCGAGGCGGATATTCCCATTGAAGAAGTGGTGGTCGGCGACCTCGTCGTGGTCCGTCCCGGCGAAAAAATTCCGGTTGACGGGCGGATCGTCGAGGGCAACTCGGCGGTGGACGAGTCGATGCTGACCGGTGAAAGTCTGCCGGTGGAGAAGAAGGCCGGCGATACGGTGATCGGCGCGACCATCAATAAGTTTGGCACCTTTAAGTTCGAAGCCACCAAGATCGGCAAGGATACGGTATTGTCGCAGATCATCAAGATGGTCGAAGACGCCCAAGGCTCCAAGGCTCCGATCCAGAAGATCGCCGATCAGGTATCGGGCGTCTTTGTCCCGATCGTGCTGGGAATCGCCGTGGTGACCTTCCTGGTCTGGACCTTTGGGGATTATAACCTGAAGATGGGCATCGTCAGCGCGGTAGCGGTCCTGGTCATCGCCTGCCCCTGCGCTTTGGGCCTGGCCACGCCCACCGCGATCATGGTGGGGACCGGCAAAGGCGCGGAGAACGGGATCCTGATCAAGGGCGGGGAACATCTGGAGAAAGCTTATAAGATCAATGCAGTGGTTCTGGATAAGACCGGCACCATCACCAAGGGTGAACCCGAAGTCACCGACACGCTCCCGCTGGCGAGCGGTTTGGAACCAAACGAGCTCCTGAAGCTGGCCGCCATCGCCGAGAAGCAGTCGGAGCATCCGCTGGGCGTGGCTATCGTGGCTCACGGCAAGCGAGTATTCGGGGCTTTGGAGGATCCCGAGCGGTTTGAAGCCATCCCCGGGCAAGGGATTGCCGCAACCATCGGCGGCCGGAAGGTCTTGGTCGGCACCCGCAAGCTCCTGGCGGAACATGGCATCGACCGGAAGGAAAGCGAAGCGGTGGCCAGCGAACTGGAGAACGCGGGCAAGACGGTGATGTTCCTGGCCATCGACGGGGAACTGGCCGGCTTGATCGCCGTCGCCGACGTGGTGAAGGAGAGTTCGGCGGCAGCCATCGCCGAGCTGCAAAAACTGGGCATCGAGGTCTATATGCTGACCGGCGACAATCAAAGAACGGCCCGGGCCATCGCCAGTCAGGTCGGCGTCAGCCAGGTGCTGGCCGAAGTTCTGCCGGAGCACAAAGCGGCCGAGATCGATAAGCTGAAACAGGCCGGCAAGGTGGTGGCCATGGTCGGCGACGGGATTAACGACGCACCGGCGTTGGCGACCGCCGATATCGGCATGGCTATCGGCACCGGAACCGATATCGCCATGGAGGCGGCGGATATAACGCTCATGCGCGGCGATCTGACGGCGATCCCGACCGCGATCCGGCTCTCCCGGAAAACGATGCAGAAGATCAAGCAGAACTTGTTCTGGGCATTTTTCTACAACACGATCGGCATTCCCTTCGCTGCTCTGGGAATGTTAAATCCGATCATCGCCGGCGGCGCCATGGCTTTCAGCTCCGTCTCGGTGGTCACCAATTCGTTGAGTCTGAAGCGGTTTAAAGGCTAAGACCTCTTCCAGCCCATTCCTTAAAAACCCGATGTGCGTTTTGCATCGGGTTTTTTCATTTGCAACGTGCCTGCGAACGCCCATTGGATCCAGAGTCAAGCGATTAATCCAAAACAAAGAGGAATTGACAAAAAAGTGAAAAAGACTTATAGTGAATGTAAGCGATTTCATGAAACCGCTTACAAAAAATATTATCATCTATTTTCTTACTTCAAGAAGGAAAGGATGTGAGAGCGGGAGCAGCTACCATGGCTTGTTTTGACGACCTAAACTAGAGAAGGGGAGAAGAAAATGAAGAAACGATCGGCATTACTTTTTTTAATGGCTTGTGCCCTGATAGTCTGGTTGAGCGGTAGCATCAGCTTTGCCGCTCCGATCGAGATTAACTACTATATGTGGCAGGACCCGACCTACCAATCGATCGTCGATGCTTTTAACGCCAGCCAAAAAGAGATTGTCGTGAAACCGGTGATCGTTCCGTCGGCGGATTATGAAACCAAAATTGTAACGATGCTGGCCGGCGGGGCCGATATCGATTGTTATATGCAAAAACGGCAAACGGATATGTTCCCGCAGAATAAAAACGGCTTTATCGAACCGCTGAACAGCTATATCAAGAGCGCCAAATACGATATGAAATCGATCAAGGCGTATGCTCCGCAGATCACGGTCAAAGGCAAAGTATTGGCCATTCCGTTCCGCGGCGCCGGCTACTATACCTATTACAACAAGAAGCTCTTCGCCAAAGCCGGCATCCCCACCCCTGACCAATACGTGAAAAAAGGCGAGTGGACCTGGAATAAGTTTGCCGAAGTCTCCAAAAAACTGGCTTCGGGCGACGGCAAAGTGTACGGCGGGTTGCTCTACACCTGGCCGATGCTGAGCGTGCTCCCGGTAGTCCAGAAGAATAACCAGTTTATTAATGCCAAGGGCAAAGTGGATATCGACTCCAAAGTGCTCGCCTATAGCGTCAAGATGCGCCGCGACCTTGAAAAGTCCAAGGCGATCATATCGGCTAGCGAGTTGAAAGCCACCAAAATGCATTATTCCAAGGGATTTTACGATGGCAATGTCGGAATGCTGATCATCGGCGAGTGGTTCCCCGGAATGATGGTGGCCGGAAGAGATCAAAAACTGCTCAAGGATTACGGCTGGAATGACTGGGCCATCACCCGGATGCCTTGCAATCAGTCCAAGTATGTTACCGTCGGCGCTTGCACCTTCAACCATATTTATAGCCGTTCCAAAAAGAAAGCGGCCGCCTTCAAGTTCATCTCCTGGATGGGCAGTTCCGAAGGAGCCAAGGTCGTGGCCCGCAACGGGTTCCTGCCGCCGGTGGTTGACGCCGGCGTAAAGGCCGAGTTGGCCAAGGTCGTTCCCGACACCGAGTCGCTGAACGCGTTGATCGACCCCGCGCCGCGTATCGCTCCGTGGTATAGCGAATTGGGATCGCAGGTCGAGGCGACTCTGAATGTCGAGCTCGATAAGTATCTCGCCACCGATATGCCCGAAACCACGTTTGTGAACCAATTCCGGGCGCAATTGAAACAACTTGCCGAGTCCAATCGCTAAGAAATTTTTCGCTTCCGAATGATTCTGCTTCCGCAACGGAGCTTCGGCCGGGCCGAAGCTCCGTTTCAAAGAAAGGTGATGATGATGGCGGATAGCAATTCCAAATCCAGCTCCTGGCTGGTGGTGGCGGCTTTTTTATTGCCAAGCTTCCTTGGATTCTTCCTATTTGTCCTGGTCCCGATGATGGCGACCGTGGGATTGGCCTTCACCGATTACTCCGGAGGGTTTACCTACCAGTGGATCGGCTTGAAGAACTTTGTGCGCGCCTTTACCAGCACCTCGTTTATCAACGCCTTGACCAACACGGTCAATTTTACGGTGGTTTCGGTAGTGGCCCAGATCGTGCTCGGTTTCTGCTTCGCGGTCCTCTTGAATAAGAAGATCGTGGCCAGGAACTTCTTCCGGGCAGTGATCTTTCTCCCGGTCGTGCTGTCGATGGTCGCCATCTCGCTGGTGTTCATGGTCATCCTGCATCCGGACAAGGGGCCGATCAACGGTTTCCTGACCTCGCTCGGAATGACGCCGATACCCTGGCTGACCAGTCCGAAGACGGCTTTATTGACGATCATTCTGGTAACCATCTGGCAGTCGTTCGGCTATTATATGATTCTCTTCCTCAGCGGCTTGCAAGCGATCAATCTCGAGCTGTACGAGGCGGCCGATATCGACGGGGCCAGCAAATGGCGGCAGTTATGGAATATTACTATTCCCATGCTCAGCCCGACCACTTTTTTCTGCGTGATCATGGCGATCATCAACTCCTTCAAGGTATTCGACCCGATTTTCGTGATGACCGGAGGCCAATTGGGCGGCGGACCGGGCGATTCGACCACGGTGTTGGTCTTTGATATCTACAAGAATGCGTTCTCGTATTATAAGATGGGATATGCCTCGGCGGAAGCGGTGATTCTGCTGCTCATCGTCCTGGTGGTAACCATCATCCAATACCGGGGGCAGAAGAAATGGGTCACCTACGATCTGTAGGCCGGCCTACGGTCATCTTACGCCAAGCTGTTTGGGAGAAGGAGGTTTATGAGTCCATGGCGCAAGTGAATGCGAATTACTCCAGCGGCAATTCCGCCGCAACCCGGCAGGGGTCTGCCCTGGGTACCGTGGCGGTCTACGCCGCATTGATTGTGGCCGCGGCCATGATTATCATTCCGTTGCTTTTGATGATCTCCTCGGCTTTTAAGAACGAGTCGGAGATCTTCGATTATCCGGTGAAATTGATTCCGGAGCATTTTATCTGGAGCAACTTTCAGCAATTGCTGAAGACCTTCCCGGTATATATTTATAACTCGGTCAAGGTGACCGTGCTGATTACCGTGGTGCAAGTGGTCACCGCGACCACCGGGGCCTACGCCTTCGCCAAGCTCCGTTGGAAGGGGCGGGATGCGCTCTTTATGATCTATATCGCCTCGATCATGGTGCCGCAGCAAGTGATGATTATTCCCCAATTTATCATGGTTCGCAACATGGGACTGTACGATACGCATCTGGCCTTGATCCTGCTCGGTTCCTTCACCGCGTTCGGAACGTTTCTGGTCAAACAGTACTTCATGACCATTCCCGATTCGTTGTTGGAAGCGGCCCGCATCGACGGGGCCAATGATTTTCTGATCTTCGGCAAGATCATGCTGCCGCTGGCCAAGCCGGTCATCGCCGCGCAGATCATCTTCTCCTTCCGGTACTTCTGGAATGATTTCTTTACGCCGATGATCTACCTCTCGAAAGACTATCTGAAGACGATTCCGTTGGGAATGTCCGACTTTGTCACGCAATATACGGTTTATTACGGGCCCCAGATGGCGGCCTGCGTAATCTCGGTCATTCCGGTGATCATGATCTTCCTGGCGGCGCAGAAGTATTTCGTGCAAGGCATTGCCGCCGGCGGAGTCAAGGGATAAACAGGATTTCACAGCGACCGCAAGCGTCCTTGCGGGATACACTCGAAAAGGAGTCATCTCATGACGATACTGCCATCCGAGAATCATCAGGAAACCATCCATAATGAAAACTATGATCAGAAATACAATCTGCAGAATCTGAATCATCAAAACCTGATCTTCACCGAAAACCGGCCGGCTCAGAGCCTGAACGGGACCTGGACCTTCACTATTGATCCCTATGACACCGGGCTGCGGTCGGATTGGAACCGGCTGAGCCATTGCGACGCCGCGGGACGGCCGGTGCCCTGGGATTACGACTACGACGGCGGCGAGGCGGTCCCGGTACCGTCCTGCTGGAACATGCTGCGGCCGGAGTACTACTATTACGAGGGCAGCGCCTGGTACGCACGGGAGTTCACCTACAGGGAGCAAGCCGCCGGGGAACGGGTTTTCCTGCGGATCGGCGCCGCCAGCTATGATGCGAAGGTTTTTTTGAACGAAGCGTTTCTCGGCAATCATTACGGCGGGTCGACGCCTTTCTGCGTGGAGCTCACCGGCAGGCTGCAGGAGCGGAATGTGCTTCAAGTCTGCGTCAATAATACCCGGACTGCCGACCGGGTGCCGATGCGCAACACCGACTGGTTCAACTACGGCGGAATCTACCGCGATGTCGAGCTATACCGGGTGCCCGCGACTTTCATTAAGAATTTCAAGATCTTTCTGGCACCCGGCGCTTCCGATCGCCGGATCCGGGCCGAGGTCGAAGTGGACGGTCCCGTCCGGGACGGCGCGCTCCGCCTGGAACTGCCGGAACTGGGGATCGAACAAACGCTTCCGGTCAGCGCCGGAAAGGGCAGCTTGGAATTGGAGGCAGCGCCCGAGCTGTGGAGTCCCGAACAGCCGCGATTGTATGCGGTGCGGGCCGAGTACCAGGGCGACGCCATCGCCCTGCGGGTGGGATTCCGGCGGATCGAAGTCCGGGGCACCGAGATCCTGCTCAACGGCAAAGCGCTCTTTCTGCGGGGCGTCTGCGTGCACGAGGACGACACGGTCCTCGGCAAGGCGACCGACGAGGCCGATCTGCGGCGGCGCTTCGCCGACGCCAAGGAGCTGGGCTGTAACTTTTTACGGTTGGCTCATTATCCGCATACCGAGCGGGCGGCGCAGCTCGCCGATGAACTGGGCTTTCTGCTCTGGGAGGAGATCCCGGTCTACTGGGCCATCGATTTCGAGAACCCGGCGACCTACCGGGATGCCGAGAATCAGCTGCTGGAATTGGTCCGGCGTGACCAGAACCGCGCCAGCGTGATCATCTGGTCGGTGGGGAACGAAAACGCCGCCACCGCGCCGCGCCTCTCCTTCATGAGCCGGCTGGCGGAAGCCGCCCGGAAAGAAGACCCGACCCGGCTGATCTCCGCCGCCTGTCTGGTCAATGAGAAGAAGATCAGGATCGAAGACCCGCTGGCCGATTATTTGGACGTCATCGGCGTCAACGAATACTACGGCTGGTATAAACTGGATTTTACGGAACTGGCGCAGCTGGGCCGGAACTCCGCTCCGGTGAAGCCGGTGATCATCACCGAAACCGGCGCCGACGGGCTGGCCGGATATCATGACGACGCCGCGGTGCTTTTTACCGAGGAGCATATGGCGGAGGTCTACCGGAAACAGGTGAAATTCGTCAAGGAGTCCGATTATATCAAGGGCATCTCGCCCTGGATCCTCTATGATTTCCAGACGCCGCGCCGGATGAACCGCTATCAGCAGGGGGTCAACCGGAAGGGCCTGATCGCGCTGGATAAAAAGACCCGCAAGGCCGCCTTTTACGTCTTGCAAGCTTTTTACCGCGAGAAGCAGGCGGAGGGCAAATAGGGGCGGCTTGGCGGTCACGGATTGATTTGGCTATTTTAACCATTTTTTCGGTATCACGTTTCCCAAGAAAATGTTATAATTGAAGGAAAATGTTTTGGGTGTAATAAAGCCATGAAAATGCAAGATGTCGCCAAGTTGGCCGGGGTTTCCACCGCCACCATCTCCCGGGTGCTCAACCAGCCGGAGATGGTCCGGGAGGAGACCCGGCGCAGAGTCCAGCAGGTGTTGGAGCAGACCCAGTATGTGGCCAACGCTTTCGCCCGGGGCCTGGTGGTCAGCTCGATGAAGACCATCGGGATATTGACCAATGATATCACCAGCGCTTATGTGGCCGGAATGTTCCATACCATCGAGCGCCGCTTTACCGAGCTAGGCTATAATGTGATCCTGGCCAATACCGGCATGGAGCTTGAGAACAAAAAGAAAAGCCTGCGGATGATCCTGGAACGGCAGGTCGACGCGGTGATCCTGATCGGTTCGATGTATAAGGAGCGGAAGAGCAACGCTCACATCTTTCAGGCCGCCGCCAAAGTCCCGGTCCTGATTATCAACAACTATATCCAGGCCGCCAATGTCTATTCGATCACTTGCGACGATGCCTGCGGCATCCGCCAGGCCGTCCAATACCTGGCGGATCTGGGGCACCGCCATATCTACTATTTCATCGACTCGCGCACTCCGAGCGCATTGGCGAAGCTGAAAGGGTTTCAGCAAGGAATGGCCGCCAACGGGCTCGACCCGGGGAACGTCCTCCCCATCGCCTGCAGCCTGGAAGGGGCCGCGGCCGGCCTGCGGGAGCTGATCGCCAAGAATCCCCGGGTCACGGCGGTGGTCTGCGGCGAGGACATCGTGGGCATCGGGGTGATGAAAGGCTGCATTCAAATGAAGCTCCGCGTCCCCGAGGACATCTCGGTGATCGGTTATAACAATACGATCCTGGCGGAGGCGGCCACGCCCTCGCTCACCACGGTGGACAATGATCTGCTGCATACCGGCCTGGAGGCCGTCCATAAACTCTACGATGTTTTCCAGGGCAAACCGGTCGCCAAAAAGACCGCGATTACCCCGACCCTGGTGATCCGGGAGAGCACCGGGCCGGTCCCGGAACGTTAAAATCCGGCGTTTTTTCCTTCCCCGACCGGGCCACTCCGGCGGTTAACGGGTGAAGCGCCGTTCGGCAGGTTCATTTTTTCACATGGATGTTTTGAAAAATCGTCTCATCAGGCGATTTTTTTTTGCCGCAAACCGCCGCAAAATTTCCCGATCCGGCCCGCCAAACCCCGGAAACCGCAACAACGGACCTTGCAGCGCCTCCTTTTGATCGAAAAGCGCTCTTTTTTCCTTCCATTCGAGCTTTTGCCCGGAAAGTCCAGGAAAATTTTTGAAGGAAACCCAGCAAGTGTAGAGAACAACTGAGTATGTCAACATTTCAGGAGGTAGAAATGGTAAAACGGATAAAAATCCAGGGTCAGCTGGCATTGGAACTCGATCTGGTCTACTTTAACCGGGTGCAAGATTTCGAGGAGACCATGAGCTGTTACGAAGAGTCGGCCCGCTATTTCCTGAGCGGGGCCGACCCGTTGCCGAATCCGCCGGCCGCTCCGGAACGGTGCGTGCACAAACCCGAAGTGGCATGAATACGGCATTTTGTTAAAGCATTGACGGGTTGGAGTGAAAAGCGCGAACAAAGCCGTTTACGCTTTCGCAAAATGCTATAGAGCGCGGCCCTCCGGCGGCTCAGCCAGTCTTGGAGCGGCCGCGGCGTTTGGCCGCTTTGGGCCGGTCCGGCTGGGCCTTTTCAGTCGCCGCCAGACTGGCCCGGAGCGCTTCCATCAGGTCGATAATCTTGCCGGTCTCCGCCGCCGGAGCTTGCGCGACTTCGCCGCCGGCGATCTTGGTCTGGATCAATTGCATCAGATTTTCGCGATAATTGTTGGTGTACTTGGCCGCGTCGAAATGGCCCGAGAGATTGGCGATGAGGTTGTTGGCCATGGCGATTTCGTTCTCGTGCAGATCCGGCTCGGTCTGGACGCCGCTCAGTCCGGCGGTGGAACGGATCTCGTCGGGGTAAAAGATGAGCGCCATCAACAGCACGTTCTGATAGACCCGCAGCACGGCCAGGGTTTCCTTGGTGCGGATAGTCACCTTGGCCACGGCGATCTTGCCGGTCTCCTCCATGGCCCGTTTCAGCAAAGCGTAGGCCTTTTCCCCGCCCGGGTTGGGCTCCAGGTAGTAGCTCTTCTCGAAATAGATGGGATCGATCTCCGTCAGATCCACGAAGTCCAGGATATCGATGGTCTTGCTCTTCTCGTCGGGCAGCCGGTCGAAATCCTCTTCCTTCAAGACCACATACTGGCCTTTCTGATATTCGTAACCCCAGACGATCTCCTCGTTGGGAACCGTCGCGTTGCAAGTGGGACAGCGCCGTTCATACTTGATGGGCGTGCCGCATTTTTCATGCAGATAATGAAATTTGATCTCTTTCTTCTCGGTGGCCGTATACAGCTTGATGGGCACATTCACCAGTCCGAAGCTGATGGCGCCTTTCCAAAGGGTCCGCAAAATCCATCACCTCACTGCATAGACTGCCCGGAAGCGGAGAATTCTACCCCGGAGGATGCGATAGCAGGATCCAAAGCCGGCCCGCGAAAGCTGAAAAATCCCCCAATCATGGCGGGCGGCGGCGTTGACAAAGAAGGAGCGAGGTCCGATGATTCGAATATTCGTGGAATATATGATGGGTTTTAAAGGAAAAAGGCCGAAGGTGTGGAAAATGATGAGAATCGGTACGGGCTGGGAGTGACGTTTTCAAAGAATACGTTCCCCGGAGAAGTGAGTTGCGGAAAAGTCGGACTCTTTCCATCATTTTGGAATGGTCCTTCCGTCTGCTATGGATCGATTCTGGAAAATGGTATAATAAAACAGGATTGTGCGGTGCAAATCAGTTAATCGCATTTGCGTTTTGAGAGCTTCATGGACCAGGAATGGGGGGCTACGGTTGGAAAAACAGAGATTATGCTCGGTCATCAACCATCATTACCAAACTGAGATTCCGCAGGAAATTGCGGCAAAGATCGAGGCTAAAATCGGCGATGAGCTGATCTGGGACTATGATGAAACCAGCGCCACCATATTTATCATTAAAAAGCCGCAATCATTCACCCGAGAGCTGGAGGGGCTTGGGAAAGAAATATGGGAAAAGCATGACGCCACTTCTTATATTCGGGAAGAAAGAACGTCATGGGAAGACTAATTGAGATAATCCCCGTTCATGCGAGAGTATTAAAAGCCATGTGATAAAGTCCTCAAATTCGGAAATCACTCTTTCAAAGGATAAAAATCGACTTTATCACTTGCTTCTCTGAGCTTTTGTGTTCACCCCGACCTTCGGACGGGGTTTATCACAACGCTTTTAATTGACACCAATTGCTTCATTTATCATATTGAACAAAATCCCAGATATATCGGGGGAACGCGGGAATTATTCAACGCAGTCGAACATGGCCGAAATTTTGGAATAACATCGGTTTTAGTTCTTACCGAAGTTTTAACCCATACGTTTCGTCAAGGAAACGAGGTTCTAGCAGGAAAATACCGATTGTTACTCAAAAGATTCCCCAATCTCACCCTCGTGGAAGTAGGAGATCGGGTTGCCGAATTGAGCGCTAAAATCCGGGCCGAATATGGATTGAAAGTTCCGGATGCCATCTTTGTGGCGACCGGGATTCTCAATCAAGCTGATTTTTTTGTCACCAACGATAAACAATTGAAAATTGTAAATAAGCCTAAGGTATTGATATTAGAGGATATTCTCATAGGATCCGGCCAATCGTAGAACAATGAAGAATAAGCATAGTCAAGGTATCACGCAGCTAAGACGGATGGAATGGCCGCGCCGGATATGCCCTGGGGAGGATCTTCGAGGAAGACCGGACCGCTGATAATGGCGGCGGCAGAATGGGATTGTGCGATGAATTGTACCTCAATGAGCGGGCCAGGGGCTTGGGCATCGGCAAAAGACTCCTCGACGAAGTGCTCCGCTGGATGAAGGAGCGGGGGATCGCCAGAGTCAAGCTGCACGCCTACTCCTGGAACCGCCGTGCCCAAAAAATCTATGAGATGTGCGGCTTCGAAGAATATGCCGTGTCCTACGAGAAGTTTATCTGAGGCTGACGGGAACCTCGGAACCGGCCTTTTAGCGGGATTCACAGGTTCAATCGGGCTGCTCGGGCGAGGGTAAGGAATGGTGGGAACCATGGCGAATTACCATAAATACCAGAACGAGCTGCTGGAAGTGGCCAGACGCGTACCGTACCGTCAGTTTCCGCTGCGGGAAGCGACGGAACGGGCTTTCCTTGCCTGCCCGCGCCACCGCTTCGTCCAGCGTTACCGGCTCGGTCCCGGCGCCTGGGTGGAGATCACCCCGGAGAATCTGGCGGAGCATCTCCCGCTGCTTTACCGGGACGTCCCCTTGGCGTTGCAGGAAGACCGGAACGGCAGGGTGCTCTCCACCATCTCCCAGCCGTCGTTCGTCCTCTACATGCTGGACCTGTTGCGGCTGGAGCAAGGCCAGCGGGTCTTCGAAGTGGGGGCGGGAAGCGGCTGGAACGCGGCGCTCATGGGTTATCTGGTGGGCGAAACGGGCCATGTCTACAGCGCGGAAATCCTCCCCGAAGCGGCGCAACAGGCGCAGTCCAATCTCCGGCAATTGCAGGTCCGCAATGTCACCATCATCGCCGGGGACGGCGGTCCCGGCCTGGAGCGTGAGGCGCCTTTCGACCGGGTGATCTTTACGGCGGGAGGCTTTGATCTGCCCCGTTCCCTGTACCGGCAGGTGAAAGACGATGGCCTCGTCTTATTCCCGCTCAAGGTGAAAGGGGCGGGGGATATTCTTTACCTTCTGAAAAAGGCGGCGGACCATTTTACGGCGCTTCAAGCCAT
This sequence comes from Hydrogenispora ethanolica, assembly GCF_004340685.1. Taxonomy (NCBI): domain Bacteria; kingdom Bacillati; phylum Bacillota; genus Hydrogenispora; species Hydrogenispora ethanolica. The sequence goes on from NZ_SLUN01000028.1 coordinate 41,915, forward strand.
CGATTCGCAGTTTGTGCCCTTGACCGGCAAGCACCGGGCTCCGGAAACGGAGGGGGTTTTCCTTGAAGAACTGCCGGAATGGGAGAGCCTGAAGACGCGCTTCGTCTCGGACTCCCCCTTGCCGTGGGAAGCGGACATCCGCCTTGGGGCGAGTGTCATGAGCAAGACCCTTGCGCTCCGCTTCTTCCTGAGTCTGCGGGAACCGGATTTTTTCATTCTGAAATTGGGAAGCGATGCGGACGAAGCCAATGCCTTCGGCCTTCGCGCCGGGGACTCTTTGGCGATCTGCAGGGACGGCCGGGTCGTCGCCTATGGGAACGACGCAGCGAGGGAGCGGCTGTTTCAGGCGGTCCGGGAGTGGGTGGAGCGCGGCCGGCCCGCTCCGGCGGAATTCCGGCTCCAAATCTATCCGGCCGACAGCGTTCTCCCCTGTCCGGCCGGAGCGGACCAGTGGCTCGTCAAGCGGGCGGAATCGCAATTCCTGTGGACGCTCTGACCCGGCGGCGCAAGAAATGTCAAGGAGGGCTTATTGCCATGGCGAATGAAGCGGAACGGCCGAATGACTGGGACCGGATATTTGCGGACCAGGGCGCGGCCAAACCCCAATATGACACTTGGCTGGACGCATACCGGGATTATCTGGACGAATCCAAAGCGATCCCCGTCATCGATCTCGGTTGCGGTTCCGGCAACGATACCCTGTACCTGGCGGAACGGGGATACCCGGTGATCTCCTGCGATTACTCGTCTGAAGCCTTGCGGCGCTTGCAGTTTTTTATCCCAAAACCGGATACCCGGCATTTTAATATGTTGGACGGACTGCCTTTCGCGGATGACGCCGCCCAAGTGCTCATCGCCGATCTGTCGCTTCATTATTTCAGTTGGCTGGAGACCGGACGGGTCGTCCGGGAGATCGGCCGGGTATTAAAGCGGGGCGGTTATCTGCTTTGCCGGGTCAATTCGGTGCGGGACCGGAATCACGGCGCGGGCCAGGGGGAGCGGATCGAGGAGCATTTTTATCAGGTTCACGGCACGCGGAAACGATTCTTCGACCAGCGGGACCTGTTAAGGCTCTTCGACGGTTGGGAGGTTCTCGCCCTGAAAGAATACGAGATGCACCGGTACCAGGCGCCGAAGCTGCTCTGGGAAATCGCGTTGCGGAATACCAAAGCGTGAGTGCCCCGGAGCCCGGCGGCTGCGAGTCATCCCGGCGGAAGGCCCGGTGCGGGGAATATGGCGCGAAGGAGAAGCGGATGCGGAAGACAATTTTGATAGGAGTGGTCCTGCTCCTGGGACTGGCCCTCCTGGCCAACGCCGGATACGGCTACGACATGAGCGGTGAGTTTCAGAGAATGATCGGGTCCAACCCGCTTGACGCCGCGTACGACCGCGAGAGCAAAGCGGTTTCGAATGGCAAGGATTGGGGAACCCAAACATGGGTCGAGCTCGAAACCAAATATGCGAAACTGTGGGATGGCGAATTGAACGCGATTTACCGGAAACTGCTGGCGGTTTTATCCCCCGGGGAACAGGCGAAGCTCAGAACCGCGCAACGAGGCTGGCTGCAATACCACCGGAACGAAGCGGAGTTTGTCGCGGCAACCTTGCTCGCTACTCGAAAAGACGGGCCGATCCTGGGCAGTCAAGGCCGGGTCGACAGCATCCTCGCTTACAAGAACCGGATCCGCTCCCGCACCCTGGAGCTCATGGAATACTTTTATTTGCTTCGGGGCGAGGTCCGGTTCGTCTACCGGGAACCATAGCCCCGGTTAAGCCTTGAAAAACAGTCCGGCTCCGTTCATCACCGAGACATAGCGCCGCTCTCCACGAGCGCGACCCTTCCGGAAAAGCCCCGCTCGATCGGGGGCGAACCCCACCGTTCACCGTAATCCGGCCGTTCCCCAACCCAAAATACTACACCGCCGGGCATGATCAGCATCCCGGCGGTGGCGTCCGGAACGATCCCCACCAAAGGCCGATGCCTTTTCCCATCCGGAATTGCAGAGTTCCCTCATCTCACAGATCTTTTCAAATAAATCGCTCTGAAGCCGGAGCAAATTGCCGCTGAACGCGACTTGGTGGTCCCGGACGATGCAAATGGGGGAGGAAGCCCTCCGTGATCCTTAGGCAATGTCCCGATTCTTTTGGCTTTGAATACGAAAAAAGGCGAAATCCAATGCATTTCCAATAGAAGTTCACGATGGATCGGAAAAAAGCTGGAGGATTGCATGGGAAATGACAGCGGCGGAAAAACAATTTGTCGAAGCGCTGCGGGAACTGTTCGATAGGGAACAATGTCCTTTCGGGTCCCTGGCGCATTTTTCGGACGTGCAAGTCTTATCGTTTGCCCGGAGGCTGTCTTTTTTTGATTACCCGGGCACAATGAACGCCGAACAGTATGCGCTGGAGATCGAGAAGGCCCTCGGCTTGACGGAGCTGGATTTTAACTGAGCTGGGGCGAGGCTTTTCTTTTCATCAGCGGCGACTGCGCGGAGCAGGCGTTTTATGCCCCAAAAAGAAACCGTGAAGTCACTTTCTCACTTCACGGCGTCTCCGCTCCTGGTTCAGCCGGATCATGTACATGGCCAACCGATCGAGTTTAGCACCGTTTTATGGATAAGCCACCCACCCCAACAAAGTTGGGACAAACGAAAGGATGAAAAATGCCTAAGTGCGACCCCTTGCCCCTTAAAGGGGAAACCACAAGGCTTCGAAGCGATTTTTCTAAGTAGTCCCCCACCCCAGTATAGCTGGGGCAATCGCAAGGATGAAAATAAGCCATTTTTATACTCCCGCAGAGGCGCAAAGGCGCAGAGTTTTTAATATAATAATCCCCTCAATCATTACTATTCGTACTTTCTCTGCGTCTCCGCGTCTTGGCGGGAAGAATATTCTTTTAGATTTTTTTTCCCTGTTGATACATGATTTATTTTCTAGAGTAGGGATCGGGTTGAGGAGCTGAAAGAGCTCATTTTGCGAGTGACGGATCTCTTTTGGTGACTGAAAGAGCTTGCTCAGTCGTCCAGCGAGCTCTTTTTGTGGAAAAAGAGTTCTCTCAATCGCCCAGCAAGCTCTTTTTGTGAATAAACAAGCTTGTTTTGTGAATAAGAGAGCTCGCTCAGTCGTTCAGTAAGCTTGTTTTGTGGATAAGCGAGCTCTTTTTGTGAATAAATGAGCTCTTTTTCGCGAGAATGAGCTCGCTCGGTCGTCGAGTAAGCTCATTTTGTGGATAAGCGAGCTCTTTTTGTGAATAAGTAAGCTATTTCCGTGGATAAACGGTTCCGTTGAATGGGGTTAATGAATTTTGGCTGTGGATAAGTCGGGAAAGTGCAGATCCATGCAACGAAAACTTGATGGTTCAGGGAGAGCTGGCGGGAATTCGGCATTACCGGTCAACGGTAAACGGGCGGCGCAACGTGGCCCATGCAAACGGCCGGCGTCCCCCGACGCCGGCCGTTTGGTTTCGAGAGAAACGGATTAACCGCTCAGCTTTTGCTCTGAAGCGAATTCGGATCCATCTGCATAAACTCGATCCGGTTGTCATCCGGGTCGCGGACCCAACATTGATAGTTGCCGTCCTTGCCCTGCTTGGGCTCGACATCCAGGGTCAAGCCTTTGGCGCGGAGCCGGTCGGCGATGGCGTGAATGTCATCCACTTCCAGGCAGAGATGGGAATAGGTCAATCCAGGCGCGTTGCCCCTGGATAACGCTTCCTTGGCGTAGAATAACTCAATGAACTGGCCCTGGCGGATCTTAATATACTCGATCCACGGATTGCCATGGTCATCCCGGATTTCAAACACCTTTTGAAAACCCAGCACGTCACAGTAAAACTGGAGCGATTTCGACATGTCCGTTACATTAAAAGCTACGTGCGCGATTCCTTTAATCATCAGCGAGCCTCCATTTGATGGAATTGTTATTCTTAGTTTACCACGAAACGGTACGGTGAACCAATAGCCTGGTATGACCGGTTAATTCATTTTTGTTACGCCGAGTCCCTCAGCTGTGGCGGGGACAAAGGGATCCGGATGCAGACGGAGGTGCCGAACCCCGCTTGCTCCGGATCTGCAGGCTGCAGTCCTCACCGTAGGTCAGCTTCAACCGTTTGTTGGTATTGGACGGGACGGTTATCGGGAGTATTGGAGCGACGCTCTGACTCCGGCAGTAAGCGCCGGAGTTGCTTATGAGAAAAAACCCCGCGTAAGGACTGCCAGAAAGCCAATGGCCGGGCTGCCGACGCCGCCATTGCAACCGGATTCCAAATGGTTTAGAATGGAAGTATGTTGGCACGGCGTTGAATAACCTGGTTTGATGACAGGTTGAGGTTGGGAAAGTTCATACGATAAATCGCTAAATCGATCGGTTTGGAGCGGATGGTAGCGGATGATGAAGATGGAACGAGTAGCAGTAGACCGGGAACATTTGCTGGCGGAACTAACCGCATATTATCAACCCCAAGCCAAGGTGCGCTTCGGTTATTTGTTCGGTTCCTACGCCGCAGCGCGGAACGGCCCGGGCAGTGACATCGATATCGGAGTCTACCTGAGCGACGCTGACCCGGAATCCATGCTTAAATATAAGATCGCCGAAATCGCACAGCTTCAGGAGCGATTTAAACGAACCGTCGATCTGGTGCTCATCAACCAAGCCCCGCCGTTATTGCGGCACGAAATTTTCAAGCGCGGCATCCTGTTTAAAGATGGGGACCGGCCGTTCTTGGTGGAGTACCGGACCGCCAGTTTCTATCAATATCTGGATCAGACCTATATCATCAACCGCTATTTTGAAATGAATAAAGCAAGGCTCCTGGAGGATAACTAAAAGCCATGTGATAAAGTCCTCAAATTCGGAAATCATCCTTTCAATGGACTAAAAAACGACTTTATCACTTGCTTTTCTGAGCTTTTGTGTTCACCCTGGCCTTCGGACAGGGTTTATCACAACGCTTCTAAATGGTAAGCCTGAGCATTCTTTGAAGCGTGTCGGCCGGGCGTCCGCCGTCCGAACGACGTGGTTTTGGCCCGTGAGGCGGGATTCTCCGACGCGGACTCGTCAAAGTCAAAAATAAAACGAAAGTGAGTTTTACGATTTATTACTCCCGCAGAGGCGCAAAGGCGCAGAGTTTAGTCGCATAAAATCAACAACCCTTTCTCATTTTTCTCAGCGTCTCAGCGGAGAATGAATGGATGGGACTTTGACGTACCCCTGGATTCTCCGACGACGGAAGTTGACGGGCGCCGAAATATATATTATACTTAGAATGTTTTAGCATGATTTTCATGACTTGCAAAGGCGTTGAAGGAGAAGAGTACTGTTTCAGACGGAAGCTGCAGAGAGCCGGGGTAGGTGAGAGCCGGCGCTGGACCGGGAAACGGGAAGATCGCTCCGGAGCCGCGTTCCGAAAGGTAGCTTTTAGAACCGTGTAGGAATGGCCGGGATGCCGCCGTTAACGGCAATGAGCGGAAGAGCGTTTGACTCTTCAAGCTGGGTGGTACCACGGGTAAAGTGACTCGTCCCTATTGACAGGGGCGGGTTTTTTATTTGTACCCTATGGTTTGCGCGTTATTGAAGCAAAAGGATTGAAAGGAGTAATCCGATGGGCAAGTTTTGGGACGTTGAGACCAAAGTTCCCGTGAACCAACGGGAAGAAACGATGTTGCAAAAATGGCAAGCGGAAAAGATCATCGAACGGAGCGTGAGCGAGCGCGAGGGCGCGCCCCGGTTTATTTTCTACGAAGGACCGCCGACCGCCAACGGCAAACCCGGCATTCACCATGTTTTGGCCCGGACCCTGAAGGATACGGTCTGCCGTTATCAGACCATGCAAGGGTATCAAGTGAACCGCAAAGCCGGCTGGGATACCCACGGCCTTCCGGTCGAGCTGGAAGTCGAGAAGCAGTTGGGCTTCTCCTCCAAACAACAGATCGAGGCTTACGGCATCGAAGGCTTCAACACCAAATGCCGCGAGTCCGTCTTCACCTACGAGCGGGAATGGCGCCGGATGACCGAGCGGATCGGTTACTGGATCGACATGGACCATCCCTATATCACGCTCGATAACAACTATATCGAGTCGGTCTGGTGGATCCTCAAACGCTTCTTCGATGAAGGAATGATCTACGAGGGCCACAAGATCATGCCTTACTGCCCGCGCTGCGGAACGCCGCTGGCCTCCCACGAGGTCTCGCTGGGCTATAAGGACGAGACCATCGATTCGATTTATATCCGGATGAAAGCCGCCGACCGGCCGGACGAATACTTCCTGGTCTGGACCACCACGCCCTGGACCTTGCCGTCCAACGTGGCCCTGGCGGTCAATCCCGAATTCACCTATGTCCGGGCCCGCCGCCCCGAGGACGAGGCCGTCTATATCCTGGTCCGGGAGCGGGTCGAGGCCGTCCTGGGCAAAGAAGCGGAGATCCTGGAGGAATTCAAAGGCGAGGCGCTCTTGGGCCGGGCGTACGAACAGTTTTTGCCGTTCATCCGGACTGATTCCGCGACCGCTTTCAAAGTTTATGGCGCCGATTTTGTCTCCACCGAGGATGGCACGGGCATTGTCCATATCGCTCCGGCCTTCGGCGAGGACGACTATCAGTTGGGCAAGAAATATGATCTGCCGGTGCTCCAGCCCGTCGACAAAGAGGGCAAATTCACGGCCGTCATCACGCCGTGGGCCGGACGGTTCGTCCGGGAGGCCGATAAGGACATTACCCGCTACCTGAAGGCCGAGGGGAAACTCTTCTCCAAAGAGCGGCTGACACACTCGTACCCCTATTGCTGGCGCTGCGACACCTCGCTGCTTTATTACGCGCGGAAATCGTGGTATATCGCGACCACCAAATATAAAGAGCGGCTGATCGCCGCCAACCAAAAAGTAAACTGGTTCCCGGAGCATGTCGGGAAGGGCCGCTTCGGCAACTGGCTGGAGAACATGATCGACTGGGCGATCTCGCGGGACCGCTACTGGGGGACGCCGCTCAACATCTGGCGCTGCGAAACCTGTAACAAACTGACCAGCGTCGGATCCCGGCAAGAACTGGCCGAACGGGCCATCGAACCGGTCGACCCGGCTGCCATCGAGCTGCACCGGCCCTATATCGACGATGTCCATCTCCGCTGCGAATGCGGCGGCCGGATGACCCGCACCACCGAGGTGATCGACTGCTGGTTCGATTCGGGCTCGATGCCGGTGGCACAGTGGCATTACCCCTTCGAGCACCAGGATGATTTCGACCAGCTGTTCCCGGCGGATTTTATCTGCGAGGGGATCGACCAGACCCGGGGCTGGTTCTATTCGCTGCTGGCGATCGGGGCGTTCCTCTTCGGCGAGCCGCCCTATAAGAACGTGCTCGTCAACGACCTGCTGCTCGACAAGAACGGCCAAAAGATGTCCAAGACGCGCGGCAACGCGGTGGATCCATGGCAGATGCTGGAGAAGTACGGCGCCGACGCCACCCGCTGGTACCTGCTGGCGGTTTCGCCGCCCTGGACGCCGACCCGCTTCGACGAGGACGGCTTGAAGGACGTTTCGGCCAAGTTCTTCGGGACGCTTCAGAATGTCTATTCGTTCTTTACCTTATACGCCAACATTGACGGGGCCGATCCGGCCAGTTACCGGATTCCCGAAGCGGAGCGGCCGGAGATCGACCGCTGGATCCTCTCCAAGCTGAATTCGCTGATTGCGGAAGTCCGGGAGGATATGAAGGAGTACGACCTGACCCGGGTGGTCCGGGCGATCCAGAGCTTCCTCATCGACGAGGTCTCCAACTGGTATGTGCGGCGGACCCGGGACCGTTTCTGGGCGTCGGCGATGGACCGCGATAAGCAGGCGGTTTACCGGACGCTCTGGGAAGTATTGCTGGCGGTGGTCAAATTGATGGCGCCGTTCGCGCCGTTCCTGGCCGACGAGATTTACCGCAATCTGATCCAAGGCGCGCCGGGCGCCAAAGATTCGGTTCACTTGGAGCTGTATCCCGAGGCGAACCTTTCGCTGATCGACAAGACGCTGGAAGAGCATATGGGCTTGGTGATCGATCTGGTCTCGCTGGGCCGGGCCGCCCGGAACAAGGTCCAGATCAAGGTGCGGCAGCCGCTCGCGACGATGCTGGTGGACCGGAAACACCAGTCCGAGTTGACGCCTATGGCGGAGCTGGTCAAGGAAGAGCTGAACCTCAAGACGCTGGAGTTCATCGACGCCCCCGACGCTTATGTGGTCTATACGGTGAAACCCAACTTCCCGGTGTTGGGGCCGAAATACGGCAAGCTGCTCGGAGCCATCGGCGCGGCGCTGGGGAAGAGCGACGCGGCGACGCTCGTCAAGGAGTTGCGCGGTAGCGGAGTGATCAAGCTCGATGCCAACGGTACGGAAGTGATCCTGGGCCAGGAGGATCTGGAAGTGCGGGTCCAGGATCGGGAAGGCTTCGCGGTGGAGATGGATCACGGCCGCTATATCGTGCTCAACTTGCAGTTGGATCAGGCTTTGATCGAGGAAGGCCTGGCCCGGGAGGTCGTTTCCAAAGTGCAAAATATGCGCAAGACTCAAGGACTGGAGATGACCGACCGGATCCGGCTGAGCTTTGTCAGTGACGACGAGGTGGCCGCGGCCATGGAGCATTTCCGGGAGTATGTCATGGCGGAGACGCTGGCCTTGGTGCTCGAGCGGCAGCCGGCGGCGACCGGCAAGTTTGAAAAATGGGATATCAACGGCCATCCGGCGGAGATCCGGGTGGAACGGCAAGCGCAAGCGTAGGAAAGAGGTCATCAAAATTGGGAAAGAGGCCGGTTGGTTCGGCCTCTTTCCGGTGTGTTCGGTAGTTCCATAGCTGATTCTTGAACGCATCCAAAAAAGCGACACCTGGGAATACCAGGTGTCGCTTGATCGTATTTCGGTTCATTGCGAGATTAAGAAGCGTTTACCGCGAACTCTTCATCTGGCAGACCGCGCCGGACCACCATCTGATGGACGGTCTCCGGTTCGAGAGATTCCTTCAGAAACTCGATGGCTTTCTGCGTCATACCGCCGCCGCACGTATACACATCGATCGCGGCGAAACCCCGTTCGGGATAAGTATGAATCGAGATATGACTCTCCGAAAGCAAAAGGAGACCGGTAAATCCTTGCGGTTCAAACTTAAAAGACTCCTCCCCGAGGACTGTCATTTTGGCGCTGCTTGCGGCCTTCCGCAAACAATTCATCAGGAACTCTGCATCATTGAGCTTTTCGAACCGGCAGCCCCAAAAGTCTGCCAGAACGTGAGCACCTACAGTATCAAAAGTTTCCATTCCCCTCAACCCCTTCTTCGAAGTATCTTCTGGTCAGGAAGAATAATTTTGACCCATAAGCACCCTGATTTCCCTTTACCCGATGATGCACTACGGCTCGCCTCGGGATATATGTTAGATCAGGAGTATGAACTTGTGGACTGGAACGAGAATTCTCACGCTCCCCGCTTATTTTACAAACAAACCTATAATAGCAAAAATCGGGGGGGCTGTCAATCATATGACGCAACATTTTCGAGTCGCGCTTCTCAGAATAAATTGGATAATTGACCAGCTAAAATGCTTTAAATTTTTTCGCGCCCGGAACCGCTCCGATCCTTCCGGGCAGAAATCGCAGGAAAACGCGACCTTCGCCCGGGCAGAACGGCACGGTGCGCGCAACGGTCACGCTGCTTTTGGTTCCATTTTCCAGATGAACCGGAGCTTCCCGCCGGATTCCGGTACTGCGGCGCCGGCAGGCTGAATATCTTTGGAACGAGAGGCGCCGCGTTGCGGAGAAGGCTGTGCCGGCGCTTGGGAGAAGGAAAGAAAGGCGGTATGGTATTGGCTCGAAGGCGGCTCTTCGTTCTATGGTTGCGGGGCGATCATCTGTATTGGATGGTAGTGGGTCTCAGTCTTTTGGTGGGGGTGTGGCTATACTCCCAACCGGCGATCTGGACCAACCTGCCTTTATCCGGACTGGTTTCCGGCAAAAAAGTGGCCATCGACGCCGGCCATGGCGGCGACGATCCAGGCGCCCGCTCCCGGGAGGGATTGCTTGAGAAAGAGTTGAATCTGGATATCGCGTTGCGTTTGAAACGTTTCCTGTCACGGGTCAATGTGTATTGCGTGATGATTCGCGAGACCGACTGCGACTTCAGCGAGGGGCCGGAACAGTTGCGCCACCAAAAACGGCAGGACTTGATCAATCGGGTCCGGATGGCCGGGCAAAGCGGCGCGGATATTTACCTGTCGCTGCATGCCAACAGCTTTCCCGAGAGCCGCTACCGGGGCGCCCAAACTTTTTACGGACCGGGTAACCCCGATTCCCGGCGTTTAGCCGAAGCCATCCAGAAGCAACTGGTCGGGCGGCTCGGCCCCAACAACCGGCGGGCCAAACCGGGTAATTTCCGGGTTCTGCAAGACAGCCGGATGCCGGCGGCCATCATTGAAGTGGGTTTCCTTTCCAACCCCGAGGAGGCGGCGCTCCTCGGCCGGCCGGAATATCGCGAACGGGTGGCCGAGGCGATTTGCCAGGGCGTGATCGACTATTTCAGCGGCAGGGGATGAGCATATCCTGATTCCTGATCCAGAATACCAGAATAAAAATCGCGCCCGGGATGGACGGCTCCTTTTATTGAAGGAAGAATACCTTCGGCCACAACAGGAATTTTCAAAGAAGAGGCGAAAATAATATGGAGAAGTACTTGGCTCCGGCCAAGCACGGATCTTAATCTTACATGAGGCGAAGCGGATTGAAAGCGGAAATTGTATGCATCGGAACCGAATTGTTGCTGGGGCAGATCCTCGATACCAATGCCGCCTTTCTGGCGGAAGAATTGGCCGGATTAGGCATTGATTTGTATCATAAGCTGACGGTCGGAGACAACCTGGAACGGATCGTGGCGGCCTTGCGGCAGGCCTGGCAACGGGCTGACTTATTAATCCTCTCCGGCGGACTCGGGCCGACCCAGGACGATTTGACCCGCGAAGCCGTGGCGGCGCTGCTCGGAGAAGAATTAACGCCGCGGCAGGCGGCTTGGGAGCAGATTGTGGCCTATTTTCACAAGATGGACCGGCCTTATCCGGAGAGCAATCGCAGGCAAGCGTTGTTTCCCGCCTCCGGGCAGGTGATCGCCAATTCGTTTGGCACCGCCCCCGCCCTTTGGGTCGAGCGGGAGGGTCGGGTACTGGTCGCTCTTCCGGGCGTGCCCTATGAATTGAAAGGGATCTGGAATGAGAGCGTCAGGGAGCGCTTGGGGCGTATTTTGGCGGCGGAAGGGAATCCCTTGCTGACCTCCAGAACCATCCGGATGGTCGGCATCGGCGAATCGGCCATGGAAGAACAGGTCATCGACCTAATCGCCGCGCAAAGCAATCCGACGATTGCGCCTTATGCCGGCCGGGGCGAGGTTTCGCTGCGGATTACCGCCAAGGGCTTCCGAGAGGACGAGAATTGGCGGCTGATCGACGCCTTGACCGAAAAGGTGCGGGCGCGATTGGGCGGGTACATTTATGGTTATGATCAGGACAACCTGGAGACGGCCATCGGGCGATTGCTGCGGGAGCGCGGTTGGCGGTTGGCGCTGGCCGAGTCCTGCACCGGCGGGTTGATGGCCCACCGGATTACCAATGTCGCGGGGAGTTCCGATTATTATCTGGGCGGAGTCAACTCCTACAGCAATGAATTGAAAATGGCGGTGCTGGGCGTTCCCGAATCGACCCTGGCGGAGCATGGCGCGGTCAGTCCGGAGACGGCCCGGGCCATGGCGGCGGGAATCCGCCGGCTGACTGGCGCGGAGGTTGGACTTTCGGCCACCGGGATCGCCGGTCCCGGCGGCGGAACGGCGGAAAAACCGGTCGGCCTGGTCTATCTCGGGGTGGACTTGCCTGGTTACAGCCAAGTCGAACGGCGGATCTTCCCGCTCGACCGGATCGGCAACAAAGAATCGGCGGCCCAGGCCGGACTGGCGCTGCTTTGGCAGGCGCTGCGGAGCTAGGAAATCTCGGGGAATCTACGTTGCTTGGAGTTGAATATGCGGCTTTTTATCGGAGTTTGGCTCTCGCCGGAGCAGCGGGAGGAGGTCGCCGTCTTCATCCGCCGGCTCAGTCCGGAGAGTCCGGATTGGAAATGGACGAGTCCGGCGAATCTTCATTTTACGTTACGGTTTCTGGGCGAGGTGGACAGGGCGGCTGTCGGGCCGCTGCGCTTGCGGTTGCAAGAGGAGGCCCGGAGGATGAGGCCTTTTACGATGCGCCTCGGTACGGCGGGCTTCTTTCCGCCGGCCGGGCCGCCCCGGGTGTTCTGGTTCGGCCTGGCGGAAGGTGCGGCGGAATTGACGGGATTGGCGGCACGGCTGGAAAACGCCTGCCGGGAGCGGAGTTTCGGCCCGGCGGACAAACCATTCAAGCCTCACCTGACCGTGGCCCGGGCTAAAACCCACTCGCCGGGGACCATTTCCTTTGCCAATCCCCTTTGGCGAGCAGGGACCCTGGTGACCGGCTTCTCGTTGATCGAGAGCCAATTGCGGCCGGCGGGTCCGGCGTATCGCTCGATAGCCGACCTGACCTTTGGAGCAAAAGGAAACCATTCTTAATTTGACATCGGAGACCGGGTTTGTTATACTGAATCAGAACATATGTTTGGAAACGTTCTTGATCCATTCTTAAGCAGGATGTCACTCACGCAGTAACCAAAGGAGGTTTCTAGCTTTGTCCGATAAACAAAAGGCGTTGGAAGTCGCATTATTGCAGATCGAAAAGCAATTCGGCAAGGGCTCCATCATGAAACTGGGCGAAAGTGCCGATAAGTTGAATATCGAAGTGATTCCCACCGGCGCGCTCACCCTGGATCTGGCCTTGGGAGTGGGCGGCGTGCCCCGGGGCCGGATCGTGGAGATCTATGGGCCGGAATCGGCCGGTAAAACCACGGTGGCCTTGCATATGGTGGCCGAGGCGCAACGGCTGGGCGGAATCGCCGCCTTCATCGACGCCGAGCATGCGTTGGATCCGCTATATGCCAAAAAGTTGGGCGTGGATATCGACAATCTCCTCATCTCCCAGCCGGACACCGGCGAACAGGCGCTGGAGATCTGCGAGGCCTTGGTCCGCAGCGGCGCGGTGGATGTGATCGTCATCGACTCGGTGGCGGCATTGACGCCGCAAGCCGAGATCGAGGGGGAAATGGGCGATTCCCACGTCGGATTGCAGGCCCGTCTGATGTCGCAGGCGCTCCGCAAGCTGACCGCGGTCGTCAGCAAATCCAATACCATCACCATCTTTATCAACCAGATCCGCGAAAAAGTAGGCGTCATGTTCGGCAACCCCGAGACCACGCCGGGCGGCCGGGCGCTGAAGTTTTATTCCACAATCCGTTTGGAAGTCCGCAAGGTGGAGACCTTGAAACAAGGTTCGGACATCATCGGCAGCCGGACCAAGGTGAAAGTGGTCAAGAACAAGGTGGCGCCGCCTTTCAAGGAAGCGGAGTTCGATATGATTTACGGTGAAGGCATCTCCAAGACCGGTTGCGTTCTGGACATGGCGGTGGATCGCAATATCATCAACAAGAGCGGCGCCTGGTTCTCCTACGGCGAGACCCGGATCGGCCAGGGCCGTGAAGCGGCGCGGGAGTTTTTAAAGAAGGATCCGGCGCTGTTTGCGGAGATCGAAAAGAAGATCCGGATCGCCGTGGGCTTGCTCAGCGAAGACGCCGAAGTCAAGCCGGAATCGGTTGCGGCGCCCGCCAAAGGGAAGTAACGCGCCGTGAAGGAACGGACGGCCATGGATGCGGCGCTCCGGTTGATCGGCAGGCAACCCTATTCGGAGCGGCGGCTGCGGGAGCGCTTAAGCAAGATGGGTTTTGAGGCGGCGGAGATTGCCGCTTGTCTGGAACGTTTGACCGGTTGGGGCTATCTGAACGACCGCGCTTACGGTGTTGCCCGGGTTGAGTTGCTGAAACGCCGTTTGAAGAGCCGTGCCTATGTCAAAGCGGACCTGGCCGCCGAAGGGATCGCCCGGGAACTGATCTCCGAATTACTGGGTGAGCACTATTCCGATGCCGACGAGATCATTATCGCCCGGACCTTACTGGCCAAACGGGCTGGAGCCGGGGAGATTGGAGTCAAGGAATGTCAGAAATTAGCCCGGGCCGGTTTCGCCGAACACACGATTGGGCGGTGTTTTCAGGAGATATCTACCCCTTGACACACTATCTAAAAATGTTTACAATGATCTATTGAGGACAGAACAAAAGCCGAGTTCTTACTCGGCTTGTTTTGTATTTATTTTTGCAGTGAATTTTCTTCTCTAAAATCCGAAAAATCCGATCATTATCGCAAGGACTTCGCTTTCAGAAGTCTGTTTTGAAAGAGCTAAAATTATAGGAGGTGATTAGCATCCAATATTTCTTAGGAATCATCATCGGTTCAGTCCTTGGGTTTGCCGCCGCGTATATTTATGGAAAAATTCAAGTCGAATCAGCGAAGGAACAAGCGCGTAAGATTATTGAGGAAGCCCACAAGGAAGTCGAGTCGATTAAGCGCGAGGCATTGCTTGAGGCGAAAGAGGAAGCTTTAAAGGTAAAAAACGAACTCGAACGGGAAAACCGCGAGCGTCGTGCCGATATTCAACGTTTGGAGAAACGACTTTTACAGAAGGAAGAATCCCTTGATCGGAAATACGAAGTTTTAGAGAAGAAAGAGGAAGCCTTAACCAAAAAAGATGCCGAAGTCGAACGGTTGAAAAACGAAGTTCAGGAAATCCATCAGAAGCATCGTCATGAATTGGAGCGAATCTCGGGTTTGACCACGGAGGAAGCGAAGACGCTCCTGCTCAAGGATGTGGAAGAAGAGATCCAACAAGAGGTCGCCATTAAGATCCGCGATTTGGAGGCTAGAGCAAAAGAGGAATCCGACCGGAAAGCCCGGGAGATCATCTCTCTCGCCATCCAGCGCTGTGCCGCGGATCATGTGGCGGAGGCCACCGTTTCCGTGGTAGCGCTGCCGAACGATGAGATGAAAGGCAGGATCATCGGCCGTGAGGGCCGGAACATCCGGGCGCTGGAGACCTTGACCGGGGTCGATCTGATCATCGACGATACGCCCGAGGCAGTGATCCTCTCCGGATTTGATCCGATTCGCCGCGAAGTCGCCCGCCTGGCGTTGGAGAAACTGATCGTGGACGGGCGGATTCACCCGGCCCGGATCGAAGAGATGGTGGAAAAGTCCCAGAAAGAAGTGGACGCCATCATCAAGGAAGAGGGCGAACGGGCCACTTTTGAAACGGGCATTCACGGGCTCCATTTTGAACTGGTAAAACTCTTGGGACGGTTGAAGTACCGGACCAGTTACGGACAGAACGTTTTGAATCACTCCATTGAGGTCGCCCATTTGTGCGGCATCATGGCCGGAGAGCTCGGCGCCGATGTGACTCTTGCCAAGCGCGCCGGATTGCTCCATGATATCGGCAAAGCAGTCAATCATGAAGTGGAAGGACCCCACGTAACCATCGGCGCGGATCTCGCCAAGAAATACCGGGAGACCCCGCTCATCGTCAATGCCATCGCCGCTCATCACGGCGATGTCGAACCGGCCTCGGTAGAGGCGGTGCTGGTGCAAGCTTGCGATGCGGTCTCGGCGGCCCGGCCGGGCGCCCGCCGTGAGACTTTGGAGACCTATATCAAGCGTCTCGAAAAACTGGAGAAGATCGCCGACTCTTTTGAAGGGGTCGAAAAAGCGTACGCGATTCAAGCCGGACGGGAGATTCGGATCATGGTCAAACCGGACCGGATCGATGACCTGAACGCAGTGCGGATCGCCCGGGAGATCGTCAAACGGATCGAGGATGAACTGGAATATCCCGGTCAGATCAAGGTGACTGTCATCCGCGAAACCAGAGCGGTCGATTATGCGAAATAACTTGGGAATAGCACCAAACGCCGTTTAAAACTCTATAATAAACGAAGAGGTCTGGAAGGGGGAGGAAACATGAAAGGCATCTTCTGGAAAGAAGGCGAGTCCTTCTCCAATTCCATGAGTCTGATAGCTTTCTTATTGGTACGTTACCCCGAGATCGGCACGGTCCGGTATGACCCGGACCAGAAGACATTGCAGTTTTCCTTTATGTTGATCAAAACCCTGGACGCCGGCGAATTCGAAGCATTCAAGGAAGGAATGGCCCTGAGCCTGGGCGCGATCTCGGACTTGCAGGGCAGGAAACAATTGCAGACCGAGATCAGTTTCACCGAGTGTGACAATCTGACCTTCCTTGAGATTTTGCGGGATATCGATTCATTGAGCCAAGAAGAGATCGGCCTGATCATCGGCGTTGTCCATCAGTTTTTCGAAGGCAATCTCCTCCTTGACCAGGAAGAGGCGGTTCAGGATGAGGATGTATTGCTTCAGGAGGAAATGATCGACCATATGCTCGAGGACCTGAAAGATTCCCAGCAGGAAAAACGGTTGATCGGCTTCCGTGAAGAAGGCCGGGTGATGGTCTTTAACCGGGCCAATCTTCACAAATGAGACGCAAAGCGCTTCTGTCGTCGGAAAGTCCGTTGTCCGGCAAAAAGTGAGCAAAGTTTTGCAAAATAGATTTGTGCCAAGCGACGGGGGGATGCTGCAGAACAGTAACCCCCGTTTGTATGCTGGCGGTGCTTCCAGTATATAAAAAGTGAAAATTTGGAATAATCTGAAAGCGATAGCAGATCGCGGGTTGGTTCCGATTGAGATGGAGGACTTTGTTTGCTGAAGATATTATTTATTGGTGATATTGAGGGCCGGCCGGGCCGGAAGGCTGTCAAGGCTTGCCTGCCTTCCCTCATCGAGTCCGAGGAACTCGATCTGGTGGTCGCCAACGGCGAGAATGCCGCCGGCGGCTTCGGAATCACGCTTGATATCGCCAAGGAGCTTCTGGCTTGCGGCATTGATGTGATTACCATGGGCAATCATACCTGGGACAACCGGGATATCTATAATGTCCTGGAGCATGAGCCGCGGGTAATCCGGCCGGCCAACTACCCCAAGGGAACGCCGGGACAGGGCTATTATCTGGCGGAAACGGATAAAGGAGTCCTGGTCGGAGTGGTGAATATGCTGGGGCAGGTCTTTCTGGAGCCGTTGCGTTGTCCCTTCGAGACGGCCGATGAGATCGTGACCAATCTGCGGCGCAAGACCGATTTGGTGCTCCTCGATATGCACGCCGAGGCTACTTCCGAAAAGATCGCCCTGGGTTGGTACCTGGATGGGCGGGTCTCGGCGGTACTGGGCACGCATACGCATGTCACCACCGCGGATGAGCGAATTCTTCCGCAGGGGACCGGGTATATTACCGATGTCGGGATGACAGGTCCGATCAACTCGGTTTTGGGCATCAATTCCGAATTGGTGATTACCAAGTTTAAAACGAAACGGCCCGTCCGGTTCGAAGTGGCGGAGGGACCGGTTGCTTTCAACGCCGTGCTTTTGGAAGTGGATGAATTCGGGAGGACGACACAGATCAAAAGGATCCGGCAAGACCTGGAGAACTAAAAGCGTTGTGGTAAACCCCGTCCGAAGGTCGGAGTGTTCACAAAAGCTCAGAGAAGCAAGTGATAAAGTCGTTTTGAAATCCTCTTGCCAGTCGAATCGTTTGGAAAGAGACTTTATCACATGGCTTCTGACAATCCATTGGCTACATGAAGGCCGGTACGGGTCCGCCGATTCCTGCGGTCCATGATTTCCGAGACGTGACCGAAATTGATGAGGTAGTAACGGCCGGAAATTAGCAATTGTCTGAACTAACATTCATATTATTAATAGCAGCAAATAAATTTACATTGAATACGTACCAAGTACGGAACCTAGCAAAGTATGGAGGGACAAAAATGGATGTGTTGAAAGTGTCGGCGAAATCCAGTCCGAACGCAGTGGCCGGGGCATTATCGGGAATTATTCGCGAAAAAGGCATCGTTGAAATTCAAGCGATCGGCGCGGGTGCTATCAATCAAGCCGTCAAAGCAGTGGCTATCGCACGCGGCTTTGTAGCGCCCAGCGGCATCAATTTGGTCTGTATTCCTGCTTTTACCGAGGTCACCATCGATGGTGAGGAACGGACGGCGATTAAGCTGATCGTAGAACCAAAATAATTCAGCAATGTACGCAGTACTCCACAAAAGATTGTCTTGGAAGATGGGGATTTTCTCCATCTTTTTTGTTGCGCTACGGGGCTGAACCGTCCCGCTTTGAGAGGCAAAAAGTCGCCGGTCCGGAGAATCACCGGTCACGCCGGCCGAAAGGACTTTGCCGTCTCCCGCTCCGTTTTGCAAGGCGTCACAAGGTTTTATAAGATCGCCAATCGAAAGCGGGTGATCGCAAAGTGGTTTTGAATGATGGCCCAATAAAATGAAAGTTTCGGCGATTCAATGGTCCAAAATGGTTTCCTGTGTATTCTTCCGTTTTTCTCTCCTGATTCTTATGTCTTCCCCTGGAGAAATGCCCCTCCCATTTCCAGCAAGCCTGATATCCTGGCGATAATTACTTAGAGGTAAAAAGCCGGCCGGGACGAAATTCTAAGTAATTGAAAAAGACTCCCCTATATAGGATGAAATAAATTTTTTAACTAAGATTTGCATTCCTAAAAGCGTTGTGATAAACCCTGTCCGAAGGCCAGGGTGAACACAAAAGCTCAGAGAAGCAAGGGATAAAGTCGTTTTAATTCCTTTGGCAAGCTGATTCCCGTTTCGAAAGACTTTATCACATGGCTTCTAGTGCAACGACTTTTAACAAAGCCGTTTGCATAGCAAAGCCGAATGCAAATGAAATCAAAGCGGAATTTAATTCAACTTATATAGCATCCGACAAAGTAAAATTCGCAGCATTCAACGGAAAAACCAACTTGACCGGAGGGGTTAATATGGAATTGAGTGGAACCAAAATCCGGCTTCGCCCGTTAGCTATCAAAGATCTGGCGACGATGGCCCAATGGAATTGCGACCCGGAATTGCAGTCTTTCGTCGACTGCGATCTTCCGAGCGACCCTCAGCAATTAGAACGCTGGTACCATGCGAATGTTCCCGATCGCAACTATCAAATATTTGCCATGGAGACCCTGGCCGGAGAGTTGATCGGCGATATGGAGCTGGATCATATCTGTTGGAATAAACGCGAGGCGGAATTGCGGATTCGCATCGGGGACCGGCGCTACTGGGGACAGGGCCTGGGCAGCCAGGCCATTCAACTGATGCTGAACTATACCATGGGCGAGCGGGGTTTTAACCGGATTTACCTTCGGGTTTATGAGTTCAACGAGCGGGCGATTCATTGCTACCTGAAGAACGGTTTCCAGCAGATCGGGATTCTCCAGCGCCGGCGGAGCGATTGGAAGAATATTATCCTGATGGAGATCAAACGGCAAAAATTTATTGGAGCCGCAGCCTGCCAACAGGCGGGTTAACCGGGCTCTAGCCGGATTATTGCGTTTGATATCGGTAAAAACCAAAAAGGATTTGCCCCTTCCCCGTCGAATTATTACCAAAAGTTGTTATGTTATGAAGGAGGGGGATGTATGTCAAAGATCAAGATCGTAGTGGCTGATAACAACCGCGAATTATGTACCTCATTGTCCGGCTTGATCAGCCTTCAGGATGATATGGAACTCACGGGTGTCGCATATGATGGCATTGAAGCGTTGCAACTGGTCGAAAGCATCAAACCCCATGTGCTGGTTCTGGATATTACAATGCCCTACCTGGACGGCATCGGGGTCCTGGAAAGACTGGGCGAACTTCCGGATCGGCCCATCGTCATCGTATTGACTGCCTTTGAGCAAGAGTCGATGATTCAACGGTTAATCTCCTTGGGAGCTACTTATTACATGGTCAAACCGTTTGACGCACCGACCCTTTTTGAGCGGATCCGCCAATTCGCCGCCGGACAGCCGTCCCCCTTCAAACCCGCTAAAGTCGCGACGGACCGTCCGGTTATCGCCAACCATGCCCGGCGGGAGAAAACCGAAAGCGAATTGGAGCTGGAAGTGAGCAAGCTCTTTCACGAAATGGGAATTCCCGCTCATTTCCGTGGCTATGCCTATTTACGGGATGCGATCATTATCGCCGCCAAGGAAGTCGAAGTCCTCGGCAATATCACCAAAAACCTTTATCCCCGGATCGCCGATAAATACCGTTCCACCCCCAGCGGCGTGGAATCGGCCATTCGTCACACCATCGAGATCGGATGGGAGCGGGGCAATTCCGAATTCATGGAGAACTTTTTCGGATTTGACAACAAAAAAGGCAGGTTTCCGACCACCGCTTCGTTCGTGGCCAAGATCGCGGATAAACTGCGTTTGGAATCCAAGATCGTCTGAGAATCCGAGCCTTATCGAGGAAATCCGTAGCGGATTTCCTTTTGATTTCCGGATCGGGCAAGAAAGCCGGTGCGGGACGCTTACGGAAAACCGGGCGGCCCCATAGATAATTTCCCCGGTCCGGGTTAATCTAAAAGCGCTGTGATAAACCCCGTCCGAAGGTCGGGGTGAACACAAAAGCTCAGGGAAGCAAGTGATAAAGTCGTTTAAAATCCTTTGGCAAAAGGATTCATTTGAAAGAGACTTTATCACATGGCTTCTAATTTTGAAGGAATACCGACAGCCGACGGGGCTGAATTGGGGATGCTGTTTGAACATTAAAGGATTGGAACTGGAAGAACTGCAGGCATTTCTGGGAACCTATCATTTGCCGAAATACCGCGCGGCACAGATTTTTGACTGGCTGTATCAGAAAGGGGCCGCCGATTGGGAGGAGATCAGCGTCCTCCCCAAGTCATTACGGGAAAAATTCCGGGCCGAGGGGGTTTCGCTGGGACGGCTGGAGACCGTGGCCGTTGAGAACGATCCCGATGGCACCCGTAAATACCTTTTTCAATTGGAGGACGGCCGGCGGGTGGAGAGCGTCTATCTGCCCGACGCCGAGCGGCATACGGTTTGTTTTTCAACGCAGGTCGGTTGCGCCGTGGGTTGCCTTTTTTGCGCCACCGGCCAGCTGGGATGGTCCCGTAATCTGACGGCCGCGGAAATCATCGAGCAGCCGTTGCGGATCGGCCGTGACGCCGGGGTCCGCATCAATAGCCTGGTGGCGATGGGCCAGGGGGAACCGCTGCTGAATGTCGAGAACCTGTTGAAAGCAGTACGTATCATGAATCATCCCCAAGGGATGGGCATCGGGGCCCGGCATATTACCATCTCCACCTGCGGCATCGTTCCGGGAATCCAGCGTTTGGCGGAAGAACCCTTGCAGCTGAATCTGGCGATCTCGCTCCATGCCGCCGACGACCGGCTGCGGGACCGGCTCATGCCGATCAACCGGAAATATCCGCTGGCGGCGGTGCTGGAAGCCTGTCACGCTTATTTGCAAAAGACCAACCGGCGGATCACCTTCGAGTACACGATGATCGCCGGAGTGAATGACCGGCCCGAGGACCTGCGGAACCTGGCCGGGCTATTATCCGGCTTGCTCTGCCATATCAATTTAATACCGTTCAATCCGATACCGGGCAAGGACTGGCGCCGCTCCGATCCGGCCAGGGTCCGCCTGTTTGAGAAGGAATTGCTACTCGCGGGGATCGAAACGACAGTCCGCAAGGAACGGGGCACCCGGTTGTCGGCGGCCTGCGGACAATTACAAGGGAAGTATCAAAATGAACATTCGTCGCCTGTTTCATAGAATATTGCGGCCCCAGGACGCCGGGGACGCCATTCCCGGCGGGGCGTTAAAGCCTGCGCCGCGAGTGGCCCATTTTTTCAAAGGAATGGCCCTTCCCTGGGTGAATGCTCCCGAAAAGACGAATCGCTGGCCGGCGCTGCAAAACACCAAGAATTGGCGGCCGGAGGGACCCGGAGTGACCGAAAAAACCAAGGTTCGGCCCAAACTTCAGGCTTTAGCCGAAGAACAATGGGTCTTTACGGTCAGTTCGGGATTGGACCGCGGCCGCCAGTTCGTCGGAGCCACCCCTGAGATCAAGCTGGGCCGCCAGCCGGATAACCACATTCAATTGCGGGACCCGAAAGTTTCACGGTTCCATGCCGTGATTCATCAAAAAGGTTCCCAATTGTACCTCGAAGACCTGCGCAGCACCAACGGCACATTTTTAAACGGCGAGCCGCTGGCCAAGAAGAAGCCGTTGTCGCCCGGGGATCAGATCAAGATCGGGGAAACCGTCATCGAAGTCTCCAGGGATTACCGGACGGGGCGCCGCTCCGCCGGCAAGCGCTTGGAGTGATTCTCCGAGGGGGGCGCGGCGCGTTTCTTGATGTTGCGACATCGATATATCCGGCGGTTCAATGGATGAATTAATTTTGGAAAACGAGGTTAAAGCATCGCGATTTTCCAAAATTTCTTTCGCTGTTTTTAACCACCGGAGTAGTAACCTGTGAGGATGAGAAGATGCGAATTGGTTCAAAGACAGACAAGGGTCGAATCCGGGAACAAAACGAGGATAGCTTCGGGTACCGCGATAATTTGTTCGTAGTGGCGGACGGCATGGGCGGCCACGAAGCCGGGGAGATAGCCAGCGGCATCGCGGTGGAGACCATCCTAAAGACCGATCTGAGCCGCGATATCCCGCTGGCGATACAGCAAGCGGTGGTCCGGGCGAACGAAGCGATCTTGCAGGAAACCGATCTCCAACCGGCGTATCAGGGCATGGGAACGACCGTGACGATACTGGTTCTGGACGGCGAACAAGCGTATCTTGCCCACGTCGGCGACAGCCGGATCTACCGCCTGAGTGGCGGCACCGGTCAACTCGAGCAATTGACCGAGGACCATTCGCTCGTCGCGGAGCTGGTAAAGAACGGCGGCCTCACCGCCGAAGAAGCGCAGACCCATCCGCAACGCAATATTCTGACCCGGGCGCTGGGGACCAAAGGACTGCCCGAGGTCGAGGTGCGCTTGATCCCGGCCGGCCGGGGAGACAAGTTCTTACTGTGTTCGGATGGGCTCTCCGGGATGGTGCGGGAGAACGAACTCCAGCAATTCCTGAGTCTGGCGGAGTCGCCCCAGGAGATTGTCGAGCGTTTGATCGACGCTGCCAATCAACAGGGCGGGAACGACAATATTACCGCAATTTTAATCGAGATTTAACCGGCCGCGGGCTGGAACGGCAGGAAAGGCCGGGCCTGCGACGAAGGATTTAGAAGCGTTGTGATAAACCCTGCCCGAAGGCCAGGGTGAACACAAAAGCTCAGAAAAGCAAGTGATAAAGTCGTTTTTTAGTCCATTGAAAGGATGATTTCCGAATTAGCGGACTTTATCACATGGCTTTTAGATTTGAAAACAACCATTCGAACAGAGGTGGGACAGTGATCGGCAAAATATTGGGAAATCGCTACCGTCTAATCGAGCTGATTGGCGAAGGCGGAATGGCCTTGGTTTATCAAGCGGAAGACTCATTGTTATGCCGTACTGTTGCTGTAAAGATATTGAGGCCGCAATACGCCAACGATTCCGAATTTGTGGACCGTTTCCGGAGGGAAGCGCGCGCCGCGGCCAGCCTCGCCCATCCCAGCGTGGTGAATATCTTCGATGTCGGCCAAGAGGACGGCATGGACTACATCGTGATGGAATACATTCCCGGAGCCAATCTGAAGAGTATCATCAAAAAAGAGGCGCCGCTCCCGGTGGAGCGGGCCCTGGAGATTACCCGCCAGATTGCCTCGGCCTTGAATCACGCCCATCAACGCAACATCATCCACCGCGATATCAAACCGCATAATATCCTGATCACCCCCGACGGCCAGGTGAAAGTGACCGATTTCGGCATTGCCAGGGCGGTCAGCGCCAGTTCTTTCACCCAGACCGGGATGGTGGTGGGTTCGGTTCATTATGCCTCGCCGGAACAGGTGCGGGGCGGGCTGGTCGGCCCACAGTCCGATCTGTACTCCCTGGGCTGCGTCCTTTATGAAATGCTCACCGCGAAGGTGCCTTTTTCCGGCGATACGTCGATCGCCATCGCGCTCCAGCATTTGCAGGGGGAAGCCGTTCCCATCGGCCAGTTGCGGCCGGAGACTCCGCCGGAAGTCGTGGCCCTGGTGGAGAAAGCGATGGCCGTGGAGCCGTCGGATCGTTATCCGACGGCCTTGGCCATGTTGAAAGAGGTCACGGCGGCGCAATTGAAGATCCAACGCGAGGCCGGAACTCCGGACGCCATGGAGATGCCGACGGAGGTTTGGAGCGGCGTCACTCCGGAAGATCTGGAAAAAGGGAAGGAACGAAAATGGCTGCCCTGGGTCCTGCTGGGGTTTGGGGGAAGTTTCTTACTGGTGCTGATTGTCGCGCTCTTTTTCCTCAATGTTTTTACGCCGCCCCGCCCGGAAGTCCGGGTCCCGAGCCTGGTCGGCAAGGAATATAACGAAGCCCGCCAATTGCTGGCGGAACGCAAGCTAAAGATCAAAATCGTGAACCGGCTTTTTAATTCCGATTATCCGTCGGGTTATGTCGTTTCGCAGCGGCCCGAGGCGGGACAGCCGAAACGGATCAACACCGAGATTGAAGTGGTTCTAAGCAAAGGACCGCAGTTGGTCCGGGTGCCGCGGCTGGTCGGCAAGACCCAATTGGAAGCGGAATTGGCGCTGGAGGAAGCGGGTCTCAAATTGGGCGAGATCCTGTCGGAATCCAATCCCGACGCCCCGCAAGGGACGGTCATCAAGCAGCTGCCCGCCGAAAGCACCCAGATCGAGCAAGGCGCCAGCGTCTCCATTACGCTGAATATCACCACCACCGATCTGGTCCAGGTGCCCAATTTTATCGGCCGGCCGCTTTCGGAAGTCCGGGCGGAACTGGGCTCAATCGGCTTGATCTACAACCAGGCGACGCTCGCCCCCAGTGATATTTATCCCGAGGGCGTGGTGATCGATCAAAAACCGGTGCCTTTTGAAAGAGTGGCGACCGGTACCGCGATGAATTTCATCGTCAGTTCGGGCTCGGCGGTGGAACCGACGCCATAACTTGAAGCCGATTTTTGTGAATGTGTTTTGGAGGAACATAAAAACGTGATGGTGGGCAGGGTCGTCAGGATCATCGGCGGGTTTTACTTCGTGGAGCCGCAGACTCCGGGCCCGATCGTCGAATGCGCGATTCGGGGCCGGTTAAAATTGAAAACTCAAGGAATACTTGTGGGCGATCTGGTTAAATATACCATTGATGAGGATGGGCGGGGCGTCATCAACGAAGTGGAGCCCCGTCAATCCGTGCTTACCAGGCCGTATATCGCCAATGTCAATAGGGTGGTCCTGGTTTTTGCGCACTGCAACCCGGATCCGATCCCGTTGTTGATCGACAAATTTCTGGTTTTATCGGAAGCGAGTGGGATTCCAAATTTAATAGTTTTTAACAAAACCGATCTTGTCGCAACAGGAAAAGCAGATAAATTAGCGAATAAATACCGTAGTTATGGATATAACGTTTTGTGTACCAGCGTCCGTTCCAATCTTGGAAAACGTCGATTATTGCAGGAAGTAAAAGGCAAGGTGAGTGTCTTTGCCGGACCCTCGGGAGTCGGCAAATCGGCTTTGCTCAACATGATCGCGCCGGGGTTGCGTTTAAAAACCGGGGCCGTCAGCGAGAAGATCGGGCGCGGCAAGCACACCACCCGGGAAGTTCAGTTGCTCAAGATCGGGCCGGATAGTTACGTGGCGGACACGCCCGGGTTTTCCCAAATCGCTTTGGATTTCATGAAACCGGAGGCGCTGGCCGGTTATTATCCGGAATTTTCAGCCTACCCGAACTGCCGTTTTACTTCATGCCTGCACGAAACGGAACCGGATTGCCGGATCAAAGGGGCGGTCAGCGCCGGCCTAATTGCGGCGGAGCGCTATCAGTCCTATTTGGAATTATTGGCTGAAGTAAAGGGTTATTGGGAAAAACGATACCGATAGGAGTTCCTTACCATGGTGGAGATCGCCCCTTCGATTTTGAACGCCAACTTGCTGCAACTGGGGGAAGAAGTCGCCAAAATCCGCAGCGCGGATTGGGTCCATTTTGATGTCATGGATGGCCATTTTGTTCCCAATTTAACCTTCGGGCCGATGTTTGTCGAGGCATTGCGGCAAGTCACCGCGGTGCCCATCGAGTCCCATCTGATGGTGGAGAATACGGCCGCATTTATCCCGCTGTATGCCCAGGCCGGCAGCAAGCGGATCATCATTCACGCCGAGACCGGAAACCATTTGCACCGTTTGGTGCAGAATATCAAGGAGCTAGGCTGCGAGGCCGGCGTTTCGCTGAATCCGGCGACCCCGCTGAGCTGCCTGGAGTACTTGTTGCCGGATTTGGATCTGGTGCTGCTGATGACCGTGAATCCGGGCTTTGGCGGCCAGCGGTTGATCCCGGCGATGTATGAAAAGATCAAGCAATTGCGCGCCATCATTTCCGAACGCCGGCTTTCCTGCAAAATTGAGGTCGATGGCGGTGTGAATCTGGAGAATGCCCCGCGCTTGGTAGCGGCCGGAGTCGACGTCCTCGTGGCGGGGACCCTGATTTACCGGGATCCCGACCCGGCAGCGGCACTGAAGAGGCTCAGGGATGGGGTCCAATAAAGGGGGGTAATCGAACTGTCGTTCGAACATATCGACGCTTTTGTGAAGGCAGTTTATTCGGTGATTGAAAAGATGCTGAATCCCGATGTACAGGCCGGAAAACCCTTTTTCAACGACGATCCTTTGACAAAGTATGACATCTCCATATTAGTCGGAGTCCTTGGCGACCTGCAGGGACAGGTGATTTGCGGCATGTCCATGCCGACAGCGAAGAATATCGCCTCCCAGATGTTGATGACCCAAGTCGAGATCATTGATGAGATGGGAAAAAGCGCGTTGTGCGAACTGAAGAATATTATCGTCGGGACGGCCAGCACCAATCTTTCGCTGAACGGATACCACTGCAATATCACGCCGCCGCTTTTTTTGATGACGCAGGAAATTCCCGATTTTTTGAAGCATGTTCAGACCGCATTGGCGATCCCGATTCAGACCCCCTTCGGCAATATCGAAATCAACCTGGCCCTGCGCAAGGACAGGTTATAAACTATTTGTCGGGGGAACGGCGTTTCAATCGTTTCCTCGCGATGAGCACACAGCAATGTTGGCAGAGGTGAGTATGTGATGGGAGATCTTTCCGAGAATACCAGACGTTTCTCTCCCAAAGAAGAAACTCAGTCGGAAGTGGGCTTAATTCTGACCGAAGTCTGTTCGGCCCTGAAAGAAAAGGGCTATGATCCGCTGGACCAGATCGTCGGGTATTTGCTCTCCGGCGACCCGGCGTATATTACCAGCAACCGGAATGCCCGGATCCTGATTAAGCGTTTGGAACGGGATCAGATCCTCGAGGAGCTGGTCCGCTCGTACCTGGATAAACACGGGATCGGTTAACCGTTCCCAAAGGTGAGCCCTGAGCCGGACATCCCCATCTTCCGCCGGTAAGGATTCCGGGCGATCCCCGAAACAGAACCGCTCCGTCCCGCTGGGAAATTCTCCCCATGGCGGTGGGACAGGGCCGGAGCGGTTCTAAAGCAGTCATGCGCCCCATAGTTTTAGAGAGAAATCTTGAGATAACGGGGTGGGAGTATGTCTGTGTTGCTGGGGACCGAACTGAGCCCGGCTTTAGCGGATCTGTTTGACAAGCGGATCGGTACCGTGATTGTGGCTACCGTCGATCAAGAATTCCATCCCCACACAGCTCCATTCAATTTTGTAGTGGTTCGCGACTCCAAGAATATCCGGATTGCAATTTCCAGAAACCATCAAACCTATCAGAATATTCTTAATAATGGCTGCGTTGCGGTTGCCGCGCTCGATGAAGGCGATATCGCGGTGTGCATCAAGGGTTTCGGACGGGTCATCCGCAATGCCATGGACACGGATTATAATATGGCTGTCGTGGAAGTGGAGATCAGCGAGATCAAAAAGGACAATTCCATGCTGTACTTTGTGACCCAGGGCATCCGGATCCGGCACAAAACCGAACCGGCGCTGCTGTTGTCCAGGAAGATCTTTCAAGAACTGAGCCAAATTGAAAATACCTAAACCAAGGAGCTAGCGATGAAGAAAATCTCGACGCTGTTTCTCATAGGGGCCCTGGCACTCGTATCCATGGGTTTTTCCAGTAGAATGCCGCTCCCCGACGCAGGAATCTACGACTTCAAGATGCGGACCTTAACGTTCTTCGATTTGATGACCAAAGAATTCCCGTTAGGATCGAATACCGCCGAAGTCATCGAGGCAAAGCCCGACTATCTGGCCGTCCAATGGGACGCCGGCAAGCTGGACAACGTGAAGTACGGTTATTTCAAACTAGGCAATCACGATCAGAAAACCTGGTTCGGTTTTGGCAAAAACCCAACCACCGGGAAATTGGATTTCTATATCGATCAAAACGGCGATAACCGCCTGGACAACAAGGAAAAAGTGGAGAGTCTCGACGTCGTTTCCCACAAGTCTTCCGGATACGCGATTGAGGAATATTATTCGTTGATTCCGGCTCCGCTCACCGTCACTTACAAAGGCTATGACCGTGTCTTCCAGAAGAAGCTCTATTTCTTCTTCGACATCCAGTTCGCGACCAAGAAAAATAGCACCGAAATCATGGTGGGTACTTTCACTGCCAGCTTCCTGGAGGGCGAAATGACCGTGCAGGCCGGGAAGACGCGCAAGCAGATGAAGGTCAGGCTGATGGATGCCAATGGCAACGGCTGTTTCAACGATTACGGGAAAGACCTGATCTATATGGATATTAATTCCGACGATTATTTCCGCAAACGGGAGTCGCAGCCGATTACCGAGTTTTATGATTTTCCCGGGCCCAACCGGCAAAAGCAGCAACTGCGTTTCGTGGTGCTGCCCATGCCGGCCAAAGTGGCGGTGGTCGAAGCCACGGCCGATTTTGACCGGGCCCAACTGGAGGGGGCGCCGGACCGGCCCGCTGGGGACGGAGAGGCTGCCGCCGCCGGCGCGCTCCAGCCGGCACCGGCTGCGCCGGCGGCCCAGTCGCAACGCTAACCGCGGGCGGGAGTCACCGGAGAGCCATCGGCAGTCAGTGAAGAGCGATCTGGAGCGACCAAAGATCGATCTTCGGTTTCTGAAGATCGATCCGGAACGACTCAAGATCGATCGTGAGTCACTGAAGATCGATCTGGAACGACTCAAGATCGATCATGAGTCACTGAAGATCGATCTGGAACGACCCAAGATCGATCGTGAGTCACTGAAGATCGATCCGGAATGACTCAAGATCGATCGTGAGTCATTGAAGATCGATCTGGAACGACTCAAGATCGATCTTGAGTCATTGAAGATTGATCTGGAACGGCCAAAGCTCGATTATGAGTTATCCAAGATCGATCATGACTCAGTGAAGAGTGGTTGCGGGGGTGCCATGAGGCCCGGGGCGAACTTCAGGGATATCTCCGGGAAGCAAACGGACGGCTGCTGGGACCCAAAATAAGAAGCGGATCGGGGTATTGTTTTACAATACCCCGATTTTTGTTAGGTGCGCGGTTTTCCAGGTGTCGCTGCGGAGCCCTAAGCGCAACGCTTCCAGAGCCATGCTCTCCGACGGCGGTATATTGCCGAGGTTCACGTTGGGTCCGAATTGATTGATCAATTCGGCCTGCTGATTTTTGAGGGGCGCCTCCCAAATGACGCGCTGCGGAGGCAGCGCCTGCGCCAGGAGAGAAAGTTTTTCCGGTACAATTTTCCCTTGTTCGTCGTAAATTCCCACGCCATGGCCGGACTCGCGCGCCTCGACAATGACCCAGCGCGCCCCTTGCTCCAGATCCCGCTCTGCCTGGGCTGCCAAAACCGCCTCATCGGGCTGGCGCAGCAGGCTCTTCTTGCCGACCTCCGTGATCACTTCTAGCCCGGCCTCCCGGGCCTCGCTGATGGCCTTCGACCGTTCATTCATGGGCAGATCGATCGATCCGTCGGAGATTTCAACCCAATGAAGGCCGAGACGGCGCAACTGGTTGAAATAACGCCCGCTTTCCCCCTGCCAGTAGTGCAGCTCGAAAAAGGTTCCCCCCGGATACAGGGCCACCTGATACTCCGCGGCCAAGGCGATCTTTTGCTTGAGAATTTCCGGCGGATACAACGCGGTGGTGCCGAAACTGAGCTTGATGAGATCGATAAAGGGCGAGCTCAGCTCCAGCAGGGCGCGGGTATCGGCCAGGGAAAGCCCTTTGTCCAGCAGCATGGTGATGCCTGTTTGGCGCGGCTTCGCCGCTCTGCCGGAGCGGGGCGGTTGGACCCACTGATTATCCATTTTTGATCACTCCCGGACTCTATCCTATAAAGCAGCAATCCGTTGAATTCAATCCCGGAATGATTCCATCATAGCCGGCGAATTCAACTTCTCTATTTTATGCTTTGCGCCCGAATCAGTTCATGACATGAAAGAAGCCAAGCTGGAATAAGAATTAAAGAAGGAGTGAGGCGGATGGTTCAGGATAATCTGCTTTTGCTGGTGATTTTTGCCTTGGGGATGGCGTTTAATAATAATCTGATCGCGGCGAGCGCCGGCAGCCTTCTGGTCTTAAAGTTGGTCAAGTTGCGCGTGATTTTGCTACTGTTTGAGCGGCGGGCGGTGGATGTTGGGCTGCTTTTTTTATTAATCGCGGTGCTGGTGCCGTTCGCCCTGGATCGGGTGGGCTTCGATGAGATTCTGAATACGTTTCGCAGCGTCAAAGGACTGGCGGCGATCGCCGGCGGGATCGCCGCCGCGTATCTCTGCGGCCGAGGCCTGCTGCTGCTGCAGCTGGAACCGGAGATCGTCGTCGGATTGGTGGTGGGCACGGTGCTCGGGGTTTCGTTGTTGAAAGGAATTCCAGTCGGCCCGTTGGCCGCGGCGGGGATCACCGCGATTCTTTTCAACCTGTTGGGGCTCGGGAAACGCTAGCGGCCAGAGTGAAGCGGGAGGAGCAGAGGAATGGAGCAGGCGACAGTGGGCAATATGGCAATGCTGCGAGTCATCTCCGGGTTACTGGAGATCGCCGTGGCGATCATTTTTTTAAAGGCAGGGCGGGTCGATACCGCATTACGCCTGAATGCGTTGCTGGGCCTGATTGGCCCGATCGTCTTTATCATGGTGAGCGTGTTGGGTATCGCCGCCATTGCCGTGAAACTGTCATGGTATAAGGTGCTGTTGCTCAGCGCCGGGATGGTGCTGGTGCTCATCGGGACCAAAAGCTAGAATTGGAGATTCCACCGGGTAAAGAGATAGGTGTTATTCAAGTTGCGGTTTTGATTGAGTTCCACCCCGAACTGCAACTGACTGAGCGGGGAGAAATTCTTGTTAATATTGCCGCGCCAGCGGTAACTGGTGCCATCTTGCGCGACATCATTCACGGGTTTCGAGATCATGAGCCGGTTTTCCAGATAGAAGTCATTCCCGAGCCTATTTTGTAAATACAGCTCCAGGCCGCGCGTATTGGCGGTGAACCACTCGCGCAGATCGGTGGAAGAGTGGTTCAGAGAAGTCGCCGAAGGAGTGAAGTATTGAGCGATATAACCGGCTTTTACCTGGAAAAAGTCATGATTCGGCAATTCGCGGCCGAAACTTACCAAAGCCGCCGGCGTCCAATCGGTATGGTAATCCGGATAACGCGGCGAATCAAACGAGTACCACCCGACTTCCGCGGCGATCTTGCCGGCGGGCAGGGTGGATGAAACATCGACACTGAATGCTTTTTCAGCGGCCAGACCCCGCGGCACCAGGTTCAAGCCGACGATCGTGGCTTGGCCGGACCAACCCAGGCGGAAGGCAAAATAATCCTGGGTGCTCAATTCCTTGGAATCGCCGTCAATCTGGGTCAGCATCCGCGAATACAGCCCGATGGCATGGTAGTCCTTGAAGGTATGCTGTAACGCCAGTCCCTCGGCGGGATTGTTCACGAAATCGGTGATTAAGCCCAGCGGTCCGAAGGAGAAGCGGAACCTCCCCAGATAATTCAGGGAACGGGGGTATTCCATTTTGATAAAAGCCTCATCGAGCAGAAACGGGGCATTCAACGGCGCAGTGGTATAATCGCCCCAGTTTCCCTCGTGCGAAAGATTCAAGGCAAAGGAGAGGTTCCGGTCGATGCCGGCATTGAGATAAAGACCTAATTTTTGCTCGAATTGAAACGGGCCGATGGTACTGTAATGATCTTCAAGGAGTCCGTCAGCCTCAAGGGAAAAATTGCCGCCGAGCTGAAACCGTCCCCAACTCGCTTCCAGGGAGCTAAAACGGTTATTGAGTTCGGCGATTCGCTGATCGACACTGAGTTGAGCCTTGGGTGCCGCCTGTCCCCAGGCTGGGCTGCAGATAAAGGCTAAGCTGCCCGAGATGAGTAATAAAGTCATCAATTTTCTCAAGGGCTTCCTCCATATAATAATAATAATACGATGAACGAGGGCGCAAAGCGTTCATCTTTGGAAACCGTCCGCTGCTTCCCGAGCGATCGGGCGGGGCGGGAAAGATAGCAATTTGCGAACCGGAAATGCGTAACCGAATTCCTGGATGCCGGAATTCGTTTCTGCCCTTTGCGAAGCGTTGTGATTAACCCCGTCCGAAGGCCGGGTTGTTCGCAAAAGCCCAGAAAAACGAGGGATAAAGTCGTTTAAAAGTCCGTTCCGGGACGATTTTCCGATTTAAAAGACTTTATCACTTACTTTTAGATGAAATTCGGCTGTTTTTATGGGATACCTGCAGTAGAAAGGTGTAAAAATAATGTCAGCCATGGCAAAAAAAGAAAGCCGAAGTAGCTTCGGCTTATTTGCAATACACCACCAAATTACCTTAACTTGGGTCAGTATCAGGTCAGCAGTGGACAGACACGTTGCCATCGAACCGGCGGGGATAAACTCTTCAAACTTGATGGTATATCATATGAGGCGGTGCCAAATGATGTGAAGGGTTAGGGAGAAATCTCCCTAACCCTGCCGGGATAATAATTCTTCGGCCTTTTGAATCAGGCCGCGAACGATCAGCCCGGCCTCGCGGGTGGTGATGTTGCCATAGTCGTAGCTACCATTTTCGACCTGGATACGATCGGCAAAACCGAGTTCTTTTGCGATTTCGTACTTGGTGGCGTCGGAAACAATACTGCCGCGACGGCTCAAGGATTCACCCCCTTGGCGGAGTCTCCGCCGGAGACTCCAACGATAGTATTCGCTTTGGCCGCTAAACTATGTCGCACTCAATATTCCGGACATACAATTTAACGACCTATTTCCCTGCGGAGGAGATCCATCCATGCTGGATCCTTTTCCCGCCATTCCTTAAGGATGGAAAAGTTGCTTCGCAGATGCCGATAGCGAAGATTCGTGAAAATAATTCGCCAAAAGCATCGGCGTCGAGCGGCGGATCACGGTTAGCTTCCGTAGTTCCATCGAGTGCCCATCGCGAAAATTCAGCCGCATGAAATGTTTTACCAAGGTATATTCCCGCGGAAAAAATAACAAAATGGGTTATGAAAGCCAAAAATGCCGCGGCTGTTTCGAAAAGGCAATCCCTCAAATTTTCCCATCATGGAAGGCTTATGGGACCTGATGCTGATCAGAAATTTAATTCAACTTATATAGAAGCGTTGTGAAGAACCCATAGTTTTTAAGGGGATCAAAAAACTCAAACAAGATCCAATCCAAAATTTGAAACTGAAAAGCTGAAAAAAGGTAGA
>NZ_SLUN01000029.1 GCF_004340685.1 Hydrogenispora ethanolica
GTTAAATCAAGTATTTTTAAAATCCAATTTCAATATTTCAGACCCTACTATCGACAAACAGTTAATTCTATTCGATTCTTAACCGGACAGTAGTGACCTATTATAAAGTATAGCTGACCTTTCGCCATTCAACAACTCATAATTTCCCCGAAAGAAAAAATGGTTGGAGGAAAGTCCCCCAACCATCATGCTCGATCTGCTGTTTTGACAGTTTCAAAAACGATCTGCCCCGCCTCATTCCTGGCGCGGATGGTGACGCCCGGCTCAATGGAGCCCTTGAGTAGCTCCTCCGAGAGCGGATTCTCGATGAGCCGCTGCACCGACCGGCGGAGCGGCCGTGCCCCGAAGGTCGGGTCGTATCCCTCCTGGGCCAGTAAATCTTTGGCCTCGGGAGTCAGTTCGAGCTTGATGCCTTTCTCCTCCAGCTGTTTGGCCACAGGCTTTACCATCAGGTCGACGATGGCTTTGATCTGCTCCTTATTCAGAGCATGGAAAACGATAATCTCATCGATCCGGTTGAGGAACTCCGGCCGGAAAGTCCGCTTCAGCTCATCCAGGACATTGCTTTTCATCTTCTCGTAATTGTCCTCCGCCTCGTCGCCTCCGACCTGGAAGCCGATGGAGCCGGAACGTTCGATCAGATTGGCGCCGACATTGGAGGTCATGATGACCACGGTATTCCGGAAATCGACGGTCCGGCCGTGGGCATCGGTCAACCGGCCGTCCTCCAGCACTTGCAGGAGGATATTGAACACTTCCGGGTGGGCTTTCTCGATCTCATCCAACAGCACCACGGAGTAAGGTTTGCGGCGGACCCGCTCGGTCAACTGGCCGCCTTCCTCGTATCCGACGTAACCGGGGGGTGCGCCCACCAGCCGCGATACCGTATGCCGCTCCATGTATTCGGACATGTCGATCCGCACCACGGCGTTCTCGTCGGCGAACAGCGCCTCGGCCAGCGCCCTTGCCAGCTCGGTTTTGCCGACGCCGGTCGGCCCCAGGAAGATAAACGAACCGATCGGCCGTTTCGGATCTTTCAATCCGGCCCGCGCCCGGCGCACCGCCTTGGAGACCGCTTCCACCGCTTCATCCTGGCCCACCACCCGCTGGTGCAGGATCTGTTCCATCTGTAGCAGCCGCTCGGTCTCTTCCTGTTTCAACTTGACGACTGGAACCCCGGTCCAGTTGGACACCACGTGAGCGATCTCTTCCTCGGTCACGGTCGCCTGGGCCATGCCCCGCTTGCTCTTCCAGTCATTGACCAGACCGTCCAGTTGCTGGCGGAGTTTCTGCTCGTCGTCCCGGAGTTGGGCCGCCTTCTCAAACTCTTCATTTTTAATGGCCGCCTCTTTCTCCTGTTGTAACCGGTTCACCTGGTCCTCCAGATCTTTCAGATCCGGCGGGGTGGTCGTGGTCCGGAGCCGTACCCGCGAAGCAGCCTCATCGATCAGGTCGATGGCCTTGTCGGGCAGAAAACGGTCGGTGATATAACGATCGGAAAGGGTGACCGCCGCATCGATGGCCGCGTCGGTGATCTTCACCCGGTGGTGCGCTTCGTACCGGTCGCGCAGTCCCTCCAGGATCTGGCGGGTCTCTTCTTTGCTCGGCTCGCCCACTTTGATCGGTTGGAAACGCCGTTCCAAGGCGGCATCCTTCTCTACGTGTTTGCGGTATTCATCCAGCGTGGTCGCGCCGATGCACTGCAATTCGCCGCGGGCCAGGGCCGGTTTCAGGATATTGGCGGCGTCGATCGCACCTTCGGCCGCTCCGGCGCCAATCAGGGTGTGCATCTCGTCGATGAACAGAATCACGTCGCCGGCGTTGCGAATCTCTTCCATCACTTTCTTCATGCGCTCTTCAAACTCGCCGCGGTACTTAGAGCCGGCCACCATCGAGCCCATATCCAGCGTGACCACCCGTTTGTTGCGCAATACTTCCGGAACATCGCCCTTGACGATCTTCTGGGCCAACCCTTCGGCGATGGCGGTTTTGCCGACCCCCGGTTCGCCGATGAGCACCGGATTATTCTTGGTCCGCCGCGACAGGACCTGGATCACCCGCTCGATCTCATTGTCCCGGCCGATCACCGGATCCAATTTCCCAATCTTGGCCAACTCGGTCAAATCCCGGCCGAACTGGTTCAGCGTCTGCGTTTTGGTCGCGCCGCGCGGACCCGCGCCGCCGGCCTGCCCGGAAAAGGTCATTCCCGACGAGCCCCCGCCCAGGAGACTCATGACTTGCTTGCGAACCCGTTCCAGATCGGCGCCGAGATTCTTCAGGACCTGGGCGGCCACGCCCTCGCCTTCCCGGATCAGGCCCAACAGGATGTGCTCGGTACCCACGTAATTATGGCCCAATTGCCGGCCTTCCTCCACCGCCAGTTCCAGGACCCGCTTGGCACGCGGGGTGAAGGGAATCTCCCCGAAGGGATTGGTCTCGCCCACGCCGATGATCTTTTCGACCTCCAGCCGGATCTTTTCCAGCCGGATATCCAGGGTCTCCAAGGCCTTGGCCGCCACTCCGTCGCCCTCCGCCACCAGGCCGAGGAGCAAATGTTCCGTGCCGACGACATTATGGCCGAGCCGGGCGGCTTCCTGCTGGGCCAGATAAACAACCTTGCGAGCGCGTTCGGTAAATCGTTCAAACATCTGGATCACCACCTATATTGTTCAGTCCATCATTTATTGTTCAATCCATCATTCCACACTATGCAACCGGGATTAAACGCCTGACGCTCCGTGAGCGCCGAGCCGCTGCCGAATGACCATGGCCCGGTAGTAATCCCGTTCCACCGGAACCAGTTCTTTGCCGATGATCGTCTGCAGAATGGAACTGCGGGTGATGAACATCAGCTCTTTGACGCGATTCTTATCCACCTGAGTTATTATGCCCAATTCGGCGCCCAACTTCACATCGGACAGAAGCTTCAACGTCTCTTCGGACGAGATTAAACGCGCCTGACTCAATATTCCAAAAGAGCGGCAAACCCGATCTTCGAGCTGGGTCCGGGATTCCTTGAGCAATGCCTCCCGAATATTCCGTTCCTGCTCGATGACCTGCCGGCAGATACTCTGCAAATTCTTGGTGAGTTCCTCCTCGGACTGGCCCAGGGTCACCTGGTTGGAGATCTGGTAAATATCGCCGTAGGCCTCGGTGCCCTCGCCGTAAAAGCCCCGGACATTGATTCCGATATGCGCCAGCGCCGATAGGACCCGCTTCACCTGATCCACCAGGGTTAAACCGGGCAAATGCAGCATGACCGAAGCCCGGAGGCCGGTCCCCACATTGGTGGGGCAGGCGGTTAAATAGCCGCGAAATTCATCGAAACAAAACTCCAGATTCTCCTCGAGAAAATCATCCACCTGGTTACTGAGTTCCAGGGCGCTATCCAGCGAAAAAGCCGGCAGCAGCGTTTGCACGCGCAAGTGGTCCTCTTCATTGACCATGATGCTGACCGTCTGCTCCTGATCGACGATGAGCGTCCGGAGATGCGGATTCTCCACAAACTGGGGACTGCAAAGATGCTTTTCTACTAAAACCATCCGCTCGTTGGGAGTCAGTTCCTCCACTTTCAGCGGAATGAATTCTCCCAAAGCCGACCGCTCCCGAGCAGCCTGAAGAACCTGCTGAGTAACAGTTTCGAGTTGCTGCTCGTGGGCATAATTGGGAAAGGGTATGCCTTTCAGGTTTCGCGCCAGCCGAATCCGGCTGCTGATGACCACGTCATCCGAGTCACCGCCGTTTTTGACCCAATTCGGCATATCTTTCAAATAATCCTGATTCATCATGGCCATCAGCCCCCCGCCAGTTCGTTTTCGCGGCGCTTAATCTCATCCCGGAAATAAGCGGCTTTTTCGTAATCTTCCCGACGAATCGATTCTTGCAGCCGGTTGCGCAGATCATCGATCTCTTTGCGAATCCGGATTTTGCCGCCGTTCCGCCGCGGCACTTTTCCGGTATGCCGGATACTGCCGTGAACTTTCTTTAAAAGCGGTTCCAGTCCTTGCTGAAAATACCGGTAACATTCCCCGCATCCCAGCAAACCGCCCCGCCGAAAATCAGTAAACGTCAAACCGCAGTTTTGACACTGAATTTCATGTCCGGCGATACTCGGCTGTTGGGAATGGCCCGTATCGCCCTCCAATAAGCCGGCAATCAAATTTTGGAATGAAAAGCTGGATTCAAAGATTAATCCAAGTTCGCTACCGGCTTCCTTGGCGCAGATCTCGCAGAGATGAAGCTCGGTCTTCTGGTGGTTGATGACTTTGGTCAAATGCACGGTTGCCGGCCTTTCATGACAACGTTGACAAAACAAAACGGTTCACCTCGGTTCATTTTATTTCTGAAACTTGCTTCCTAACACCATCAAAAGCATTTTTAAAAAACGTGACCGCAAACTGCCGGCAATCTCCGGCGGCAGGTCGGAAAAGTTCCGCTCGATCAAGCTCTGGGCCAACTGCGCCTCAGCGGCGCCGATCAGTTGATGGTCGGCCAACCGATACAGCAGGTGTTCCACTTCGGCGGCGCCCACTTGTTCGGGTATCAGTTGTTCGATGGTTGCCGGCAGGTTATCATCGGACTCCCATTTCACTTGCGTGATCCGGATAAACCCTCCGCCCCCCCGCTTACTCTCGATGAGATAACCCCGTTCCAAAGTAAACCTGGTTTCCAGCACGTAATTGATCTGGGAAGGGGCGCAGCGGAACATTTTGGCCAACTCCCGCCGCTGCAACTCGACGATACTCTGTGCCTCGAGCATTCGCCGTAAGTATTGTTCGATAAAATCAGCCAAATTACCCATCGTTCCACCTCTGACCTTCACTGACCATATTGTATCGCAGTTCAAATGAAAAAACAAGGGAAGACTGAGCTTCTCCCCTTGATATACCTAGCGATTTTTCGTCATAATCTCTATTTTGCTCCTTTTATTGCGATTTTAGACTGCGTATCAAGGATTGGCTCGAACTTCTCTTCCTCGGCGCATCAAAACAGCCGCCAGACGGAACGAAAGAAGCACCGCGGGTAGATGACAAATCTATAATGTCAAAAACTTTTGAGGATTGACCTTACGCCCCTGCTGTTCCAGTTCGAAATGGAGATGATTGCCGTAAGCCCGGCCGGTCGATCCCACCCGGCCGATGGTTTGACCCCGGCGCACCCACTGGCCGGGTTTAATCAGAATGCAAGATAAATGACCATAACCGCTGATCATCTCCAGGTGTTGCAATTGAATAAAAAACCCATAGCTTCCCCGCCAGCCGGCGAAGGCCACCCGGCCGTCCGCCACCGCCCATACCGGCGTTCCCCGCGGCGCGGCCAGATCCAGGCCGTGATGCATCCGGCCCCACCGCCAGCCATAACGCGAACTGATAGAGCCGCGTACCGGCCGGCCCAAACGGGTTATCCGGTCCCGCCGCAACGCCGCCGGCCGTGGTCTGGGCAGATTCACCGCTGTCCCGGGATGAACGGTTTCCGAGACAAAATCCGGATTCAACTGCCGGAACTGCCGCCGGTCCAACCCGAAACGGCTGCAAATTCCGGCAACCGTTTCTTGATTTGCAAAGCGATACGTCTGGAGTACTCCACTGTCCCGCCGGATCGGCGGAATCCGCAAAATCCGGCCGACCGGCAGCAACGTCGGTTTCAAAATTTGGTTCACCGCGGTTAAATCGCGCAGCTTGACAAAGTAATACCGGCTCAGGGCCGCGAGCGTCTCACCCCGGACTACGATATGCAGCGGCAACTGCCGGAGCAATTCCCAGCGGGCCAGCTCCTGCCCTACGATATTCAGCCGCTCCGCCGGCGAAGGGATAGAGCCGCTGGCGGACGGCGGCAACCAACCCGGGGCTATCGGAGACAACGCCAGAATTCCCGCCAGAATCATCCGTTTCAATTCCGGTCCCACACTACGTTTCATGCACCAACTCCGGTAACTCACTGACCATCTCCCTCATATACTCATATGCCGCCGACCGTCCATCCGGTGATGCATTTTGCGATTCGCCCGTCGTCTTCGGGCGAAAAAAATCCTTCAGGTAGTGTTGCCTTCCTAAAGGATGAGATTCTAGCATAATTTACCAGTATAAAAAGTCGAGTAAGTCGCAGCCGGGAAAAGCCCGGTCTATATAAGTTGAATTAAATTCCGTTTTGATTCCATTTGCATTAGGAATGCAAATCTTAATCAAGAAATTTATTTCATCCTAGTGATCGTTATTCCGTTTTTTCAGGACATTTTCGGCGAAGGATGAGGTCCGGATGAGTTCCTGGAATTCGTTGTTGGACTTGGTATGATTCAGCCGGTCAATGATCAGTTCGGCGGTTTCGTTGACGCCCAGGGTGCCGAGGACTTTTCGCAGTACCCAGGTACATTCCAGCTCCTCCGGGGACAACAGCAGTTCTTCCTTACGGGTTCCGGAGCGCATGATGTCGATGGCGGGGAAGATCCGGCGGTCCGCCAGTTTCCGGTCGAGATGCAGTTCCATGTTGCCGGTGCCTTTGAACTCTTCGAAGATGACTTCGTCCATCCGCGAACCGGTTTCCACCAGCGCCGTCGCCATGATGGTCAGGCTGCCGCCTTCCTCGATCTTCCGCGCTGCCCCGAAAAAGCGCTTCGGCTTGTGCAAGGCGCTGGGATCGACGCCGCCGGACAACGTCCGGCCGCTGGGCGGCTCGACCAGGTTGTAGGCCCGCGCCAAGCGGGTGATCGAATCCAGCAGGATGACGACGTCCCGGCCGACCTCCACCATGCGTTTGGCCCGTTCCAGGACCAATTCGGCGATGCGGACATGATTATCGGCGGGCAGGTCAAAGGTGGAACTGACCACCTCGCCTTTGACCGAACGCGACATATCCGTGACTTCTTCCGGCCGTTCATCGATGAGCAGCACGATCAGGTCCACTTCCGGCTGGTTGGTGGTAATGCTGTTGGCAATCTTCTTTAATAACGTGGTTTTACCGGCTTTGGGAGGGGCGACGATCATGCCGCGCTGGCCTTTGCCGACCGGAGCCATGATATCGATCAGCCGCATGGCAATCTCTTTGGGGACGGTCTCCAAATGCATCCGTTCGTTGGGGTAAATCGGGGTCAGCTCCTCAAAATGATTCCGTTTGCGCAACAAATCGGGGTCGATCATATTGACGGCTTGTACTTTTAAGAGCGCGAAATATTTCTCATTATCCTTCGGCGGCCGCACTTGTCCGGAGACCAGATCGCCGGTCCGCATATTAAAACGGCGAATCTGCGAGGCGGAGACATAGATGTCCTCCGGTCCGGGATTGTAACCCTCGACCCGTAAAAAGCCGTAACCGTCGGGAAGGATCTCCAACACCCCCTGGGAGAAGATCAGCCCTTCCTTGACCGCCAGCACCTTCAACAGCTCGAAGATGAGCTCCCGTTTGCGGAATTTGGAGTAACCCTCAATCTCCAATTCGCTCGCCATGTCCTGGAGTTCCTGCAGCGTTTTGTTTTCCAAATCAGCCAGTTGCATTAAAAAATTTCCTCCTTATTTATCGAAAGGCTCTCTCTTGGGTCGATTTCATTTGCATTCGGTCTTCGGAATGCAAGCTTCGTTTAAGAAATTGATTTCATCCCATCGAATTTTGGCGAAGCACAACGACCCGCTCACCGCCACCTTGGGTTTGTCCGGGTACGGCAAAACAGATCGACCAAAACCAATCCGGTTCGCACCTTTATATTCTTATACCGGCCCTGCATTGGGTCGTCAGATCTGAGGAATGGGGAATCAACTCGTCCTCTGCGAATGGAGAAGTGCATCATGACCTTGGGAGAACCTTGGGGTGTGCCGGAATAGGCCATCCGGCGCATGCAAATCTCATTGCGGCCATATTTTTAAAAAGCGTCGTGACAACCCCGTCTGAAAGCCGGGGTGAACACAAAAGGTCAGAGAAGCAAGGGATAAAGTCGATTTCAATCCATTGAAAGGATGATTTCCGCTTTGGGGACTTTATCACCCGGCTTTTAAAAGGCAGAATCCATCCAGGCAAGATCCTGCTGTGGTTGTCGAAATCGGCAAATCGTCTGAACTCATGAAATTGGCGGGGGGCTTTTGAAGACAAAACATGATATCGCGAATGAAGTCACGTTCCCTCGAAAATCCGTCCTTCGAATCAAGGCACCCGGAGAAAAGATAGTCCACTATTATTATACTGGATCGAAACCAAAAAATATACACAGATTATTCCAAAAGCCGAGATTTATCGTTTCAAAGCGGTGCGCTGTCGCGGCGGCTTATAGCGGGTGGACTTTACTCGAATCAAGGCCGGAGAAGCCTTTCTCATTCAAGACGATGGGCTGCGCCTGTTTGACCAGCTTCAGATCGTCGATGGTTTCGGCCGGAATAGTATGTTGACTCTGGCACACCGGGCAGCGTAATTCCAATTTGTCCGGGAAAACAGCGATCTCGATCCGGTCATTGCCGCATCTGCAAGTGAGCTTGTTGGCCTCGGCCAGCTGGTGCAGACAATTCAAGGTTTCGAACATCACCTGGGGGTTGACGAAATAATCGTCAAAACCCACATTGTTGAAGATGCTGTCCGGATCATTCCGCTTCCGGCGGACCATGGACTCCACTTCGCCATCCATGCCGAGGTAGCCGACTTCCTGATCGGTCTCGGTGCAACGCAGAATCAGCAGGGGATCGGCCCACAGTTCCTGCTTGGTGAAATGATGGATATGGACTTCCTCGCAGATCAGACAAGGCAGCTGCAGGAAATACCCTTTGCTGTTCTTCGTATACAGGATCGCCTTTTCAAAACCGCATTTGCAGCGCAAGCGCAT
Source organism: Hydrogenispora ethanolica (assembly GCF_004340685.1). Classification (NCBI taxonomy): domain Bacteria; kingdom Bacillati; phylum Bacillota; genus Hydrogenispora; species Hydrogenispora ethanolica. Next base: position 8,798 of record NZ_SLUN01000029.1, read on the forward strand.
GGATGAGTGTCCCGAAAAATCAAACAACGAGATGGGATGGAACTCCAGCCGGCCGCAGAGCGGGCAACGGAGCGCCAACGTTCGATCCGTTACGATTAACATTCATTCTCCCTCCTTTCAACCTCATGGAACCGTACTATTCTCAAGCTACCGCCGGAAGCAAGGCTACAAACGTTATCTATATAAGTTGAATTAAATTTCTATGATGCATCATGTCCCTAAAACCGGCCATGATGGGTAAATTAAGGAATTTAATTCAACTTATTACTGCTGTAATAGGATGAAATAAATTCCGTTTTGATTCCATTTGCATTCGGCCTTAGGAATGCAAATCTTAATAAAGAAATTTATTTCATCCTATCTATCACCTATACTCCCGGAGGATCCGTTCGACTCTGGGCAGCACCTGCGGCAGGCTCTCCACGAATTCCACACCGCCCAATTCGGCGGCGGCGCGGGGCATGCCATAGACCACGCAGGACTCTTCGGCCTCGGCAATGGTGCGCGCTCCCAGATTGCGCAGCTCCCGCAGGCCCTGGGCGCCGTCGAGTCCCATGCCGGTCAGAATCACGCCCAATACCCTGTGTCCGCAGGTGGCGGCCACCGAATGCAACAGGTGGTCGATGGACGGTTTATACAGCAAGTTGGGCGCTTCGGAAACCGCCACCGTCAGGCGGCCTTCGCCATCCCGGCGCACCGTGGTCTGCCGGCCGGAAGGGGCAATCAACACTCGCCCCGGCTGCACGAGATCGCCGGTCTGGGCTTCGCGGACTTCCAGCTGCGACAGATCGTTGAGCCGTTGTGCGAAAACTCTGGTAAAATCGCGCGGCATATGTTGCGCGATGATCAGGCCGACCGGAAAACCCGCCGGCAGGTTTGGAATCAGTTGGTGCAGAGCCCGGGGACCCCCGGTGGAACAACCGATCACCATGACTTCCAGTTGGTTGAACTTGGCGGGTGACGGCGCATCATCAAACGCAGCGGGAGGGGCGAAAGGAGTAACAACCGGTCGCAATTCAGAAATTCGAATCGTTGCTGCTACTTTAACCTTCTGAATCAGCTCATTCTGCATTACCAGGTTTTCGGCCGGATCATGGGTGGTGTTCTTGGTCACAAAATCGACCGCGCCCAGCTCCAGAGCTTTGATGGTATGCGTGGCGCCGGCGAGCGTCAGATAGCTTACCATGATCACGGGCAGCGGATGAGCGTCCATGATCCGCCGCAAACATTCCAGGCCATCCATGTTCGGCATGGCCACGTCCAAGGTGATGACATCCGGCCGGAGCCGTTCGATCTTTTCCAGAGCGTTCTGCCCGTCATACGCGGTCCCGACTACCTGAAGTTCGGAGTCTTCCCGCAACATTCTACTGATAATCTGACGCATCAACGCGGAATCGTCAACCACCAGGACTCGAACCGGCATCGTAACCTTCCTATATGTAACCCAAGAATTTTTACATTCTGAATCGTCCGGGGCCAACCGCACAACTGCAACCGGGAAAAGCGGGCCGATTTTACCATGATTTAGTATGTTAAATTTCGACACAAAACCGGAATTTCCTGCATTCAGGATCAAATATTCCTGAATTAGCAAGATATCCCATCCCCCGATGCCGCGGCACTCCCCGTCCCGGCCCAATAAAAAAGCTGAACCAATCCTTGGACTGGTTCAGCATCGGGGAAATCAGCGAATTTCCGTTACGCGTCCGGCAGATAGACGGCGCGGATCGCGTGGTCGAAATTGAACAATACGAAGAGGATCTGCCCTTCCGCCAACCACTCTTCGCCGGGCGGCAGCGCGGCTTGAGGGCTAAAGCCATAGGTCGCGGTTTTTCCGCCCTCCACCGGTTCCAGCGTGACCCGGTAGCCGCCGGACGCATTCGCCCGGCCCTTCACCACGAACTCTCCGCCGTCATAAAATCCGTTCAGCAGGACCACTTCATTCTTGGCGTCCAACAGTGCCTGGGCCTCGTAGAACGCCGACGGGGTGACCGGCTGCAAGGCCTCCCATAAGGCGGCCCGGCCATTGCTGTAGCACTGTAGCCGGCTGGCCAAGGGATAGCGGCGGATGCCTCCGGCCGTGCGCAGGATCACTTCCTTGCGGTCGATCCCGAGGATCTCGCCGGAAACCTCGCGGCTGTCACGGTAAGCCGCTTGAATCCGTTGAATCTCCCTGAGATTACTCTGATAATCGACAAACTGCCGTTCCGAGCCGAAAGCCGGTTTCCCGGCCAACAGGAGCAGCAGGCTGACCCAAATCCATCCGCGTCGCTTCATGACAATCCCTCCCGTTGTCATTATTGACGTCCTGAAAGAAGATCATACCTATAAATCGAGGAGAAAATACGGGGCGGGGCGCCGGATGATGCCCAAGCAGTCCTGCCGTCGCGGCGGGAACTCCTTCCGGAACGAAAGGACCGTCCGCCGCGACCGGAGGAACTCCTGCCATGCCGAAAGGAACTCCTTCCGGGACCGCCGGAACTTCTTCCGCAACCGCCGGAGGTCCTTCCGGACGGCGGCGAAGAACTGCCACGCCCGGACGAACTCCCGCCAGGAGCGGCGGAACAGCGGCGCAACGGCCGGTCCGCGCATTAGCCCCATAAATCCCGCCCGCCCCCCAAAACAAAAGAATCCGAAAACGGCTCCCTCCAGGAGCGTTTTCGGATTCTCGAATCACAAGCGCCGGATCGTGAAAGCTTTCGGAATCTCTTAACGGACCTTCCGTTTCGAATAATCCAAAGCGGCCTGGACGAAATCCCGGAAGAGCGGTTGCGGCCGCCCGGGCCGGGACTTGAATTCGGGATGGAACTGGGTGGCCACGAACCAGGGATGGCCGGGCAGCTCGATCACTTCCACCAGCTGCCGGTCGGGCAGGAGGCCGCTGATCTTGAGGCCGCACTCCTGCAGCTTGGCCAGGTATTCGTTATTCACTTCATAGCGGTGGCGGTGCCGCTCGTAGATCAATTCCTGCTGGTAGGCCTGGTGGGCCAGGGTATCCGGGTTGAGCCGGACCGGATCGAGTCCCAGGCGCATGGTTCCGCCCATATCCTCGATCTCCTTCTGTTCCGGCAGCAGGTCGATGACTTTGAACGGCGACTCCGGATCGAATTCCGACGAATTGGCCCGGTCCATGCCGCAGACATTGCGGGAGAACTCGATCACCGCGCACTGCATGCCGAGGCAGATCCCAAGATAGGGCACTTTGTTCTCGCGCGCCCAGCGGATCGCGGCGATCTTGCCCTCGATGCCCCGGTTGCCGAAGCCGCCGGGAACCAATACGCCGTCGACGTCGCCAATGACCTTGGCGGCATCCTTCTTCTGCTCGATCACTTCGGAGTTGACCCATTTGATCTGGACCTGGGTGTCATGGGCGATGCCCCCGTGGCGCAGGGCCTCGGCCACGCTCAAATAGGCGTCGGGCAGGGAAACGTATTTGCCCACGATGGCGATGGTCACTTTCTCCTTGGGCGCTTTGATCTTGGCGACGATCTCCCGCCATTCCTTCAGATCCCGTTCCTTGCAGTCCAGGCCGAGCCGGTTGATGACGATCTCGTCCAGGCCGGCCTGCTCCAGCAGGAGCGGCACTTCATAGATGGTGTCGGCGTCCAGGTTGGGGATGACCGCCTCTTTATTGATGTCGCAGAAGAGCGCCAGTTTGCTTTTGAGCTCATCGGAGATGGGTTTCTGGGAACGGCAGACGATCACGTCGGGCTGAATCCCGATGCCCCGCAGCTCCTTCACGCTGTGCTGGGTCGGTTTGGTCTTCAGCTCGCTGGCCGCGCCGATGAAGGGCATCAACGTTACGTGGATGTACATCACTTCATCCCGGCCGATATCGTTCTTCAGCTGGCGGATGGCTTCCAGGAACGGCAGGCTTTCGATGTCGCCCACCGTGCCGCCGACCTCGACGATGACCACGTTGGCCTGGCTCTCCTTGGCGACCCGGACCACCCGGTCCTTGATCTCGTTGGTGATGTGCGGGATCACCTGAACGGTGCCGCCCAAGTAATCGCCTTTGCGCTCCTTGGTGATGACCGACCAGTAAATCTTGCCGGTGGTGACATTGTTGCTCTTGCTGAGGTTCACATCGATGAACCGTTCGTAGTGGCCGAGGTCCAGATCGGTCTCGGCGCCGTCGTCGGTCACGAAGACCTCGCCATGCTGGTACGGGCTCATGGTGCCTGGGTCCACGTTAATATAGGGATCGAGCTTTACCACCGAAACCTTGACGCCCCTGCTCTTCAGCAGACAGCCCAGGGAAGCAGCGGTGATCCCCTTGCCCAGCGAAGAAACGACTCCGCCGGTGATAAAGATAAATTTAGCCATAATAAATCCTCCTACAATATATCGACCGGGATTCACCGGATAATTGGATTTACAGGATTTCCCCGCCTTCAAACCAAGCCGGAAACAATCCGGTGCATCCTTTCATCCCATCAATCGTGGTCATATCAGTTGAAATTAATTCTCGATTTCTAACTGTGCAAACGACTTTATAAAAGTCATTGCATGAAGAGGGCAAGTCATAGTAAGAATTTTATTTCAACCGAATTAGTCACCATATTTATTCCAGATCGTCTCAAAACCGGAGTCGATCACATAGATCAACAGACCGCCGTACCCGAAGAGCAGGAACGGAAAGAGCGTACTGGCCACTAGCAGCAGGCCCAGGACCAGGTTCAGCCAGAAGCAGACTCCGAAGTTGTCCAATAATAAAATGCACGATTTGCGGATGGTCTTTTTGATGCCGTGATTCAGGTGCAACAAGGGATGGAAAAAGAACGGCAATAAGGACAGGAAAAATACGCAATACACCGAGAACAGGCTGGCGATCTTGAACAGAAAGTTGGCCTTGGGCACCGTCGCCAGGCTGATGTTGAAGAAAAGCAGCGAGATGAGCAGCCAGTAGATGGCGTGCAGGCCGGCGGAACGCCAGTAGTCCTGCTTCAAAGTGGCAAGGAACGAGCGAAAGCTGGGATAGCCGTCCTTGCGCTGCTGGTAAAAACCGTACATCGCGGTGGTGACCGGCCCGGTCAGCAAGGCATTCACCACCGTCAAGCCGAGCATTCCCAGCACGGCGAAGGAAGGCATCTGTTTGGCGATCCCGTAGAGGATCGGCGAGGCGACGAAGATCAGCGCCAGGTATCCGGGCATCCAGATCAGGCCGAGCAGCAGTGAGAAGCCAAAGGACTGGTAAAATTCGACAAACGATTTCTTTAATACTTTACCCAGGGTCGGAAAGAGCGGTAGCTTGTTCATGCGGCCTCCTTTCACATCCGATAAAATAATCGCTTCCGGGAATTTGAGCGCGCGCCCGCCTTGACAGGCGGTCCTCCGGGACGCTTCTTCCGCCTACATTCTTTCCGGGGCGGAGACGCCCAGCAGCTTCAGGCCGCGCTGCAAAACGTAGCCGATAGCCCGGGCCAGCATCAGGCGGGTTCCGGTCTGGCCCGGATCTTCGCTGATAAAGCGGCGGCGGTTGTAATAGGAATGGAACATGGTCGCCAGCTCCAAAAGATACCCGGTGACGCGGTGCGGCTCCCGGCGCTTGGCCGCCTCGCTGAGCAGATCGGGAAAATGTGCCAGCTTCTCCAGGAGTTGTTCCTCTTCCTCATCCCAATAGGTCGCCGGATCCAGATCCGCCGCCGGCAGGTTCTCCGGCGCGGCTTGCCGGAAGATACTGGCGATCCGGGCGTGGGCGTACTGGACATAGAAGACCGGATTCTCGTTGGTCTGGGATTTGACCAGATTGAGGTCGAAATCCAGGTGGCTGTCGGGACTGCGCATCAACAGAAACCAGCGGGCGCCGTCATTCCCCACCTCTTCCAGCAGATCGGCCATGGTGATAAAATCGCCGCGCCGCTTGGACATTTTAAACGGCTGTCCGTCCTTGATCAAGTTGATCTGCTGCGCGATCAGCACTTCCAGCCGTTCCGGGGCGATCCCCATGGCCGCCAGCGCCGCCTTCATCCGCGGAATATAGCCGTGATGATCCGGGCCCCAGATGTCGATGGCCAAGTCAAAGCCGCGCTCGAACTTGTTCAGATGGTAGGCGATATCCGCGATGAAATAGGTGGTCCGGCCGTCGGCGGTCTTGAGCACCCGGTCCTTGTCATCACCGTAGGCGGTGGTCCTGAGCCAGAGCGCTCCATCCTGCTCATAGGTGAGTCCGCGCCCCACCAACTCATCGAGCACCCGGTCGACCGTGCCCTGCTCGTGCAGGGAGCGTTCGCTGAACCAGCAGTCGTACTCGACGCCGTACGCGGCCAGATCGCGCTTCTGGCCGGCCAGGATGGTCCGGTAGCCGAAATCGCGGAAACTGGCGATCCGTTCCTCCTCGGGCAGCGCCAGATAGGAATCGCCCCGTTCGGTGATGAGCTGCCGGGCCAGATCATAGATGTAGTCCCCCTGGTAGCCGTCCTCCGGAAAATCCACCGTCTGTCCGAGCAGCTGCCGGTAGCGGGCGTCAATGGAACGGCCCAGCGTGTAGACCTGGTTGCCGAAGTCGTTGACGTAATACTCCCGTTCCACCCCGGCGCCACAGGCGCTGAAGAGATTGGCCAGGGTATCGCCGAGCGCCGCCGCCCTGGCATTGACCACCACCATCGGCCCCACCGGGTTGGCGCTGACGAATTCGAGCTGGATCCGGGTGCCGGCCAGATCGGAATTGTCGCCGTAGGCCGTTTTTTCTTCCAGGATCGCCGCCTGCACCTCGCCGAGCCAGTTCTGGTTGAGGTGAAAATTGATGAAGCCGGGGCCGGCCACTTCGATCCGGGCCACGTAATGGTTGGCCGGGAAGTTGGCCTGCAGGAGCGCCGCGGCCTCCCGGGGCGCTTTGCGGACCACCTTGGCCAGGATCAGCGCCAGATTGGAGGCGAAACTGCCGTGGCTCTTCTCTTTGGGAACTTCCAGGACGATCTCCGGCAAAGCCTCGAACTGAAGCTGCCCTTGTTCCCGGGCTGACATTGCCGCTTGCCGGAGGCCTTCCCGAAGGCTCTCCCGGACCCGGCGCGTGATGATCTTCTCCATGATAAAACACCTTTTCCATCGGACGAACGCATGACCCCCGCGCTCCATCCCGGGGATGAAGCCCGCAACCGTTCCCGCAGCCATGCCGCTGTCCCGTTTTTTTAATCACGAAGAAAGGTCACCGAAGTGACCTTTCGTTATTACGAAGCTTTGCTTTCTGTTTTAGAGTCGGATGTAGAGCTGGCGGCGGTACTGGAGCCGCTCCCGGAATCGGCGGAGGACTTCTTCGGATGCGAACTTGACGAACGGTTGTCCGTGGTGTAGAAGCCAGACCCTTTGAAGATGATGTTGTTGTTCTGGCTTATCAACCGGCGAACCGGCCCGTGACAGTGAGGACACTCATCAAGCGATGCAGTGATGCTGTGAAAGGTCTCGAAGACCCCGCATTTCTCACAATAGTACTCGTACGTCGGCATGGCTTACACCTCCTTTGGCACGAAATTAAACTACCAATTATTCTACGGGAAACCGCTGCAAATGTCAAGCAGTGCTCTCCTAAAAAACGTTAAAATCCGTTTCCAGGATGGAGGGCCCGCATCCCGCCGGCCGGGGTCTGGAACCCGCCCGCGACCCCTCCCGGTCCGCGCCTTATTCTCCGCCTTGAACCCGGTCCTTGAAGAAGCGGAACAGCTCGATCGGCAGCGGGAAGAGGATGGTCGAGTTCTTCTCGACTGCGATCTCGGTCAGCGTCTGCAAATAGCGCAGCTGGATCGAGGCCGGTTCGGCGGCCAGCACCCGGGCGGCCTCCGCCAGCTTCTCCGAGGCTTGGTACTCGCCGTCGGCCGCGATCACCTTGGCCCGGCGCTCCCGTTCCGCCTCGGCCTGGCGGGCCATGGCCCGTTTCATGCTCTCGGGCAGCTCGATCGCTTTGACCTCGACGCCCGTCACCTTGACCCCCCAGGGGTCGGTGGCCTCGTCCAATAACCTTTTTAAGAGATCGTTCAATTCGTTCCGTTTGGAGAGCAGTTCATCCATGTCGTGCTGGCCGAGGACCGAGCGGAGGATCGTCTGCCCCAATAGCGAGGTGCTGCGGACGTAGTCGGCCACTTTGACGACTGCCAGCACCGGGTCGAAGATGTTGAAATAGACCACCGCGTCGACCAGGATCGGCACATTGTCCTTGGTGATCACTTCCTGCTTCGGCACGTCGATGGTGAAGGTGCGCAGATCCATGCTCTTGACGTAATCGATGCCCATGGGGAAGACCAGATTCATGCCGGGTTGCAGGACCGCGATCTGGCGGCCGAAGCGGAACAGCACTCCCCGCTCGTACTCGCTGATGATCCGGATCATGCTGCCGAGGAAGATATAGACCAGCAAGAAAAAGGCGTAACTGAAAAAGAGCAGCCCGTAGCCGAGCAGCGCCCATTGGACCAGGACCACCAGGACGGCCAGACCGCCCAGGAACAGGACGATCCCCTGCGCCTTAGTGGTCAGGGCCAACCCCATGTAGAGGAGCCACCAGATGCCGAAGACCACCCAGAGAAGCATCAACAATTGAAACCCCATCGCCCCCACCCCTTCATGAAATTATGAAATGACCCATTGCGGACTCGCAGTCAGCCAGCAATACAGGCCCAATCCCGCCAGCAGCACGATCAGCCAGCCCAGCCAGAAAGCCCAGGCCGGCCGGGCGCGCTGGATGAGCAGGCGGACCCCGGCCAGCACCAGCAGGGCCGGCCAGTATCGTTCGAAGATCTGGGCGATCGCCCAGTCGCTCCCCTCCGGCAGCCAGCCGGCGTTCCAACCGAACCAGAGGAGGCCGCCGCCGATCAGGAGCGCCGCCCCGGCGCTACGTCGGTTCATCGAATCATCTCCTCCGGCAGCAAGTGAGCGGCCACTCCCTGCGGCCGGTAAACGAACAGATAGGTGAAGCGCCGCCGCGCCGGTTCCCGGCCCGGATCCGCCGCCAGCCCGGCCGGGTCGAAGTCGAAGGCGGCGAAGACCACCTTGCGCTGAATCTCGCGGATCGACAGGCCGGCCCAGTCCGGGATGTAGCGCTCGCGGAGCGCCGCCTCCTGCCACAAGCGGTAGCCGATCCGCTGCAGCTCGGGAGCGCTGCCGCCGGCCCATTCCGGCAGCTCGACCAGTCGCTCCTGGGCCAGCAGATCGTATTTCAAGGTGTTCGCCAGCGTCGCGCCGTCGCCCAGGGCCGCCGCGCCGAACTGCAGCAAATAGCCGTAGAGATCCTTGACCTTATGGGCGACCTGGTCGTAGCCCCGGCTCTTCCACCAGTCGCCGAAGGCCTCGAAGAGCCGGAACGGGCCGGGGAACCGGGGAAACAGATATTCAAAGCTCAGGCGGAACCTGCCCGAGTTATAGTAGCGTTCCAGCAGGTCCTCGATGATCTTCAGCCGCAGCAGCTCGGCGTAGCCGATCCAGCGGTTGGCCAACACTTCGTACGGGGCCTCCTCGGTGTATATATATCCATATTCAGCGGCTTTATTCCGCAGGCCCGAACCGCGCAGCAGTTTTAAAAAACCCAGTTGCAGCCGGTGCGGGCGGATCGCCAGATTGTCGTCGAAGCTCCGGCCGAAGGTCTGGTAGTCCTCGGCGGGCAGCCCGGCGATGAGATCGAGGTGAATGAAGACATTGCTCTGCCGCGCCAGGCGGCCGCACTGCCGGGCCAGCCGGTCGAAGTCCATCCGCCGCTCGATCAGGCGCAGGGTCTCCGGGTGGGTCGACTGCACCCCCACCTCGAACTGGAACAGTCCCGGCGGCGCCTGGCTCAGGATCTCCAGCGACTCCTCGTCCAGCAGGTCGCCGACGATCTCAAAATGAAAATTGGTCCGGCCGGGGTGTTCCAGCAGAAACCGCCAGATCTCCTTGGCCCGGCCGGGATGGCAGTTGAATGAGCGGTCCACCAGCTTGATCTGGGCGACTTCCGCCGCGATGAACCGCAGCAGCTCCCGCTTGACCCGCTCCATGGGCAGGAAGCGCACGCCGCGTTCATTGGCGGAGAGGCAGTACTGACAGTGATAAGGGCAGCCCCGGGAGGTTTCGTAATAAACCAGTTTCTCCCGGAAGGGCCGCAGATCGTCGGGATAGGGAAACGGCAACTGGTCGAGGTCGGCGAGGGGCGGCCGCTCCTCATTGCGGAGCGGTTTCCCGGCGGCGTCCCGGTAGACCAGGCCCCGGATCCCCTCCCAGCGCGGCGCCGGCGCGGCATACTCCGCCAGCCATTCCTTGAAGGTCAGCTCGCCCTCGCCGACGATGATCTGGTCGATCCACGGGTTCCGCGAGAGCAAACCGGCGGGGTCGTCCCAGACCTCCGGCCCGCCCAGCACAATCAAGGTCTGCGGCGCCAGCGCCTTCAGGCGGCGGCTGATATTCAGCGTCAGCTGCAGGTTCCAGATGTTGCAGGAGAAGGCGACCACCGCGGCCCGCTCCAGAAAGATCTCGCCGCCGACCCAGTCCAGATCCTGATTGATGTTGAATTCGCGGAACTGCAGTTCCGGATAGTCGCCGCGGCAATATTGATAGATGGACCACAACCCCAGGGAGGTATGCACAAACTTGGCGTTTAACGTCGTGAGCAGAATCTTCATGGTTGAACCTTTCATGGCTTGAATGAGTTTCTTCCAGCCATATTATTTACCATCCGTCTCCAAAATCCTGCCGCCTCCGGCGGAGGATTCGCCGGGAAACGCGCCGAGGGCACATCGTTTTTCCCAAAATGAAAACCGTCCGGCCATAAAAATGATTTCAGGCGAATAAAAATGGCCCACTTTCTCGAAATGGGCCATTGGGTTTATAAGCCATGTGATAAAGTCTCTTTCTAAACGATTAGACTGGCAAGAGGATTTCAAAACGACTTTATCACTTGCTTCTCTGAGCTTTTGTGTTCACCCTGGCCTTCGGACAGGGTTTATCACAACGCTTTTATACGGTATGCAACAACCTATCTTCAGCCGGAACGTTTTTGCATCGTCGGAAAAAGGGCCGTCTCTTCTTCTTCAGCCGTTTCGCAAGCCGAATCTCACCAAGGAGTAGCCGTCCCGCCAGAAGTTCTTCTTGTGCTCTTCCGCGGTTTCGGGAACCGTTCCAAATTTCTTCTCAGTCCAGCTCCATTGGCCGGTGAAGCTGCCGGGGCCCACGTTGTAAAGCTCGCCATCGATGTGATGATGGGGGCCCAGCAAATTGCGGTTGCCGGAAAACAGCTGCACCGCCAGTTGGTTGGGACCGGACACCGCAAAATCAGTGATGTCCACGGTATAGGGCGCCCAAAGCAGCGTCCGGACCGGGCGGCCATTGATGAAGACCTTGGCGACTACCGCATCCGGCCGGTCCAGTTGCAAAACGATCCGCCGCCCGGGCTCCGGATCCAGTAAGATAGTTTGGGACAGCGTGACGGATCCGGCGAAGAAACAGAAGCCCTGGGTCGTTAGATCCCCGGTCGTTACTTGACGCGGCGGGGCGACGATGATGAACGGCCCATCGGTATGCAGTCCATTCCGGGCTGTGGCTTGGTAAGGGGTTTGGCTCGCTACCCCGAAATCCCCCACCAGATAAAGGCTTTCCAGTTCCACGTCATAAGTGAGCTTATTCCGTTCCGTTTCGTAGACGTCTTTCCCGAAAAGCACCTCATAGACCCGGGGATTTTGATAGAAATTCGTTTGGAGAAGGATCTCATTCCGGCCGGTCTGGACCAGGCCGCGCAAGTCGACTTTTTTGAAAGCGCTATCCTTCCACCAGCCGGCATCCTTATACTCAAGCGGCCGGCCATTAACGGCCATCTCAAACAGCCAGGGCGTTTCGAGGACCAAAAACAGTGTTTCCAGGCGAGCCGGGTCCAACGCCATGTCAAAGACGAACTTCAATTGCACCCGGCAACCCCGCTGCAAGTTTAAGAGCAGATCCATCAGCTTGATCACTGGCAGTGGCCCCTGCCACGGGCCTTCATCAATCCGGTAGCTGCATTCATCCAGCGTCAAAGCATTCCAATCCATGGCGGTGACGTGCCATTGCGCTCCGGGGGTTACTACCGTCGCCCAGGGATCCGGCCGCCCTTGTTTGGCGCGGGCTTGGGTTCCTTCCTCCAGGATCAGGAGATGGGATTGCATGGGCAGGAATTGCAACCGCATTGCTACGCCGGCAGCGGTATCTTCATAAGCGACCGGTTCCGGCTGGCCGCTCTCCAATGCCAGCCGCCGCATGGCGCCCCGGCCGTGAATGGTAACCGTGGCGTCATAGGTTTGATGCTGGTCGTGATTGACCAGGAAAAACAGCTGCGCCGTGCCCAAGTCCATCTGCCGGTAACTGATGGCGGAGATCTCGCCCTGATGATCGGAGATGCTGATGGCGATCAACTTCCGGTCCGCCAGGAACTGGTAGAGCCGTCCTCGATCCCGTTCCGCGTGAATTACCCGCTCGCTCAATCGTTGCAGCCGCGCGTCAACCCGGCCGCCACAGAGCCGCGGCAAACCGCCGACGCTGATCACCGGGCCACCCCGGTCCAACCACTGCTCCAGCAGATCCACGGTTTGCTCATCCAGCGAGAGCAGGGATGGCAGAACCACGGCTTGATAAACGCATGCCCCGACCGCCAGGCCGGATTCACTAATCTTGCCATGCCTGGCCAGCAAGGTCTCGTCGCCATAATGGTAATCCACGTGCAGCCCGGCCAGCGTCCGGGAGGCCCAGGCCAGATCTTCGTCCAGTTTACGGAGCGCCGCGTTGTCCGTCCCATCATAAGCGATCCAGGCGCTATGCATCGGATGGATCAAGAGCAGCTTGACCGCGCTTTTCCCCTCGGCGAGCAACATGCCCAGCCGGGCGAAATAATCATTGAACGCCTTATACTCGCCCCACCAGGGCTGCTGGATGAAAAGCGACGGCGGATAATCCCTTTTGCGCAGGCCGCGCAGGCTATATCCCTCCAGGTGCTGGCAGATCAGGTTAATCCCATTGACGTATTGCCACTCGGCGATCCATTTTAATTCCTCGAAACTGACGTTCCAGCCGCACAGCGCGAACATTTCGGAGATGACGAAGCGCTTGCCCAATTGGGCCGCGGCCGAACCCGCCTGTTTCGGGGTGACCGGATCGGCGCCGATCCGGCGGCCCAGCCAATCGATGCCCGGGATATGCATATACTCATAAAACGGCATGCTGCCGGCGGTCGCCCCCATTTGTGAAAAGAGGCTGTCTTCCTGCATCACGTGCCCGGTCAGTTGGCAGTGATGCTTTTCGCACCACTCATAAACTTGTTTTCCATAAGACGTCACATACAACTCGCTGATCAGGGACCAAAAGTGATAACGGGCGCTGGCATAATCCGGAACCTCGCGAAATAGCGCCGGGAGGATCTGCTTCACGTCATAACGGTAACGCTTGTAAAATTCCGTTTCCAGCACGGTAGACCAGGGAATGCAACCCTGTTTGAACTGGGGTTCATCGGTGAAGAAACCCGGCATCGTCCGGCCGAACTCATTTTGAAAGTGGCGGAAATACGTTTCATGGGTGCAGTCGAGGAAGGCCTTTACCACCTCCGGGTTGAGAATATCGCTATAATATGGGTTGATCTTCTCCCGGACCGTCAGGATCCGCTCCGCCGGGCCCAGGCGAGGCACCTCTCCCGGCTGCAGCATCGCAACAGCCCCGCTGGCGGGATCCCAGCGATAGTTCCCCAGGCAATCCTGGGGGAGGGAGCCGGCGGGGTCTGTCTCCTCCAGCTCCAGCCACCGCAGATGGTAAGCCTCGCCCAGGCCGGTGACCAGCCCGCCGGCGAAGCCGCTCGGCCAACCGTTCTCATCGTAACACCAGGCCGCCATCCCCTGCCGCCCGGCCTCGGCGATGCCCGCCTCGATACAGTCCAGCCACTCGTCGCTCAGGTATTCGGTTTGCAAGCCGCCGCGCGCATGCATAAAGAATCCGCCCAAGCCGGCCTTTTTCATCTCCTGAATCTGCCGCCGCAAGACAGCGGCGTCCAGCCGATCGTTCCAGGACCAAAACGGCACGCCCCGGTAGGCTTGGGGCGGATCCGGGATCAGCTCCATAAGGGTGATGATATCCATGGTTCTCTCCTTTCAGGCTTTTGGGGCGCTGTTTCAAAGGTCTTTGATGGCTATCTCATTGGCCTTGAATCTCCGGTAGAGCGCCGCCAGTTGCTCGACCTCCAGCCGCTCGGCCGGACTGAATTGCCGGGCGTCCCGCGCCCGGCAATGAATGGCGATGGGCAGCCCTTCCCGTTGCAAGTAGTATTTGGCATTGACCGGATAGGCCTGCCGTTCCACCAAGGAGGCCGCGCCGATGAAGTTTTGTACCGTTGCGGCCGCGGCCGGATTGTGAGCCCAGTTCGCGACCAGCCATCCGTACAGATCCGGAAAGAAGTTGGACATCACGCCGCTATAACCGGATATGCCCGATTGCAGGCTTGACAATAGCGTCGCCGAGTTGGCGTTAAAGATCTTCAAACGGGTGCCGCGGACCGCCGCCAACTTCTCCCGCATCTGCCGGAGATCGCAGCTGGTGTCCTTCAGAAACAGGAACCTGCCGGTCGCCGCGCACCACGTTAAAAGCTCCGGCGAGAGCAGCCGCTTATAAGGGTACGGCGCTTCATAGATCCCGAACTGCAGATCCGGGAACCGGTTTAAAATCCGTTCCGCGTTCTCCCGCCACACCGCATCGGGTTCATCGGCCCGGGCCAGGCGGTTGCTGAGGACGACAAAAGCGTCGATTCCGGCGGCGGCGATCTGGCGGATCTCCTCGCTCTGTTCCGCCAGCGAATCCGCGATCTGCCCCGCGGCAATCACCGGGATCCGGCCCTTGACCGTTTGGGTTACCACGCGGGCCAGTTTTACGCGCTCGGCCAGGCTCAAATGAAACATCTCGCTGGATTGGCAGACCGCAAAGAGGCCGGTCGCCTTCTTCCCGATATACCATTCGATTAACTGCTCCAAACCGTCCCAATCCAGTTGGCCGTTTTCAGTGAAAGGGGTGAGCATCGTCGGCCAGACCCCGTTCGGAATGATTTCCATCGTTTCCTCCCAATCATTTGAATTGTCGTTGCAGCCGGTTATCCTTTCACGCCGCCGATGACCAACCCGCTAATGAAGTATTTTTGCAGGGCCGCATAGGCAATCAGCAATGGAATAGTACATAAGTAGCAAGCGGCGAATAATACGTTCCATTGGGTCGGATTCTCGACGTCGCCCATGAATCCCAGCATGGCCAGGGTCAACGGTTTTTTGACCTGCTCGGTGATGAAGAGCATCGGCATGAAAAAGTCGTTCCAGATGGCCACGCCCTGGGTGAAAACAATGGCCAGGGTCGCCGGGAGCAGTAGCGGCAGAATCACATTCCAATACCGGGAGAATAGACCGGCCCCGTCCATTAGGGCCGCTTCCTCCAAGGCCACCGGAATACTGCCCCTGATGAACTGGGTATAGAGGAAAATGCTGAACGGCATGGAACCGGAGACATACATCAGGATCGGCGCCAGCCGCGAATGGTTCAGCTGGATGGTTTTAAAGACCTTATAGATCGGAATGATCGCGATCTGCGCCGAGACGATGATTCCGGCCAGGAAGAACAAGGCCAGAAACCGGCTCAGCCTGGTATCCAGCCTGGACAGCGGATAGGCGGCCATCGACGCCACGATGATGATCGTAAGCACCGCCGTGGTCGTGATCAGGACACTGTTACAAAAAGCGCTCACGAAACCGATCTTTTGAAAGGCGATCGCCAGGCTTTGGAAACTCATCTCCTGAAATAGCAGAAACGGCGATTTCATGTTATCCGGCGAGCGCAGGGCATTGGATAAGGTGATCAACAGCGGCGACAGGCTCAGCAGCAGATAGGCGAGGATGGCCGCGTTCAAGGTCAGGTTTTTGCCGCGATTCATGGTTTTCATGCTGCCACCTCTTTGCGCCGGAGGTAAGTGACGAACAGCGCCGTCAGGACGAAGATCAACAGGAAGGCAACCACCGCGATGGCGGCGGCCTTGCCGAACAGATTGTCGCCGAAGGCGGTCTGATACACGCTGAACATCAGGGTCTGCGAGGCGCCGCCCGGCCCGCCGCCGGTCAACAGATAAATGTAGTCAAACGCTTTCATCCCGTTAATCAAGCCCAGCACCAGATTGATGGTGATCGCCGGCGCCATCAAGGGCAACTTGATCCGGCAGACCATGTTCCACCAATTACAGCCGTCGATCAGCCCCGCCTCCAGCAACTCGGCGGAGACATTCTTCAAGCCGGCAATATAAATGATGGCATAGGTACCAATGGTCTTCCAGGACTCCACGAAGGCCACGGCCAGCAAGGAAGTATGCGGATTGCCCAGGAAATTGGGGTCCATATTATGGAGGCCCGCCAGCTCCAGGAGCTTAGCGATAAATCCGTAATTGGGCATATAGACGTAACCCCAGACAAACCCGATCACGATGGAACTGTATAATGTCGGTAGATAAAACGCAGTCCGGTAGAATCCCACCCATTTCAATTTTTCATCGAGGATCAGGGCGATGGCGATGGCCACCAGATTGCCGTAGGCAATGGAAAAGGCCGCATAAAGAAAGGTATTTTTCAAAATATTGCTTAACGTGCCGTCGGCGGTTAAAAATTCGAAGTTTTTCAGGCCGATAAACTTGAGATGATTCCCGATGCCGTTCCAATTGGTTACGCTGTAACCAAAGGTCATCAACACCGGAACAACCCAGAACATGAGGTATAATAGCAGCGCCGGCAGTAAGAAAAACAGCAGCGACTTTCTGAATACATTGGAATATCCCATGACTGCCTCCCGAGCGATAAAACTGGGGGAGCCGGGCCATGCCGCTCAGCTCCCCGTTTTCAATGATCTGTTGGTCCGTTCCCGCGGTTACGGGTTATTCATCTGAATCTCGCGCAGCTTCCGTTCGGTCGCCGCGGCGACCTCCTCCACGCTAATGGAACCGATCAGGCACTCCTGAAACTTCATGCACAGTGTGGTGGCGACTCCATCGGGCCAGTAGGCGTTGCAGAAATAATGCGTCTTGTTGTGTTTGTACAGGCCCAGATAATTGCCGAACAAAGGATCCTTCGATATGCCGCCGAAATTGGGCGGCGCGGGGGTCATCGACTGTTTGAAGGCTTTGTTCAAGGGAGTGCCGTCCCGATATAAGTAGTTCAAAACCTTAAACACGCTGGCTTTGTTTTTGGTAAAGCGGTTGACGACAAAACCGGAATCGATCGAAAACGGCAGGTATAACGGTTTACCCGGCTCATTGGTGGGCAACGCGAACATGCCCCGCTCGAAATCGGCCGCGCCCTTTTTGGTTAAACTCAATAGGTCCCAGGTACCGTCGAAGATCATCGCCGCCTTGCCGTCGTTGAATAACTGAAAAGCCTGTTCTCCGCCGATGCCGAGGCTGTTTTTGATGATATAGCCTTTATCGTAGAGCGTTTTCATCTTGGATAACATATTGATCCACTTGGCATCGGTGAATTTCGCCTTTCCGGAGATGAGCTTGGCGTCGTAATCCGGATCATCGCTATACAGGAGGGAGGCCGCCGCATTATAGAGCATATATTGGATCCTCGCCCAGTCCTTATCCGAGGCGACAATGGGAACCATTCCGGCGGCCTTCAGCTTTTCGCAGGCAGCCAGGAAAGCCGGCCAGTCCGTTGGGATCTTGGCGATCTTCGCCTTTTTGAACATCTCTTTATTGTAAAAAGTCCCTAAGAATGTGGTGCCCCGGGGAATGGCATACACTTTGCCATGGACTGTGAAGCCCTTCAGCAGATCCGGCTTCATCTTCTTGAGAAACGGCAACGCCCGGCGGTCCGAGCTGAGATCCATAAAGTAATCGGCGCCCACCATCTGTTCGGTCAAGCCGAAAGCCCACCAGGTAAAGACATCGGGGCCCTCGCCCGCCGCCAGCCGGGACTTGATGGTGTTTTTATACTGGTCGGTGGGCAAGGTATCGACCGTGAGCGTAATCTCGGGAAACTTCTCCTTGACTAACTGCGGCAGGATGTCCAGATAAAAATCCTGCTGATCCGTTTTAGGCCTTGAAGTAAACATAAACGACAAGGTCACCGGCTGCGCCTTGGCTGCGCCGAAGATCACCAGGGGAAATGCCGAGCCGAACGTCAGCAGAATCAAGAAAACCGCAATCCATCGCTTCATTTTTTTACCTCCTCGATTTAGGCCGTCTGTTTGCTCCCAGCGCTGTGGTTTCGACCTTTATATCTTGATTATAATACTTGGGAACTGTACAAAGTTTGGGGATAATTATATACTATTTTTAGGTGTGTCAATAACAATGTCATTAAATCCAGGTGACAAATTGCAACGGTTTTTTAATGTCAAAAAACGGCTCTTTACGATGCTGCTGCTCACTTCGATCGTGCCGATCCTGATCATCACGCTGGTGGCGATCCGCAATTACAGCACGCTTTTGGATGATGCGATTCTCTCATTTACCTCCACGTTGATGAATAACTACAAGGATGGCATGGATGATACGCTGGCCGAGATCCGGCGGGTCAGCCTGACCTTGATCTTTCAACAGACTTCCGCCGAAAATAACGTGTTGTCGGTTTTGCGAAAACAGTCGCTCCCCGACACGCGGCCCAATGATTACGAAGTGCTGACCGAGACCCGCAAGATCAACCTCACCATCGAAAGTTTCCTGTATAGCCACAAATATATCAACGGCATCTATTTCTTCGCCAACAACGGCACGGTCTTCTCGGCCTCCAAAGGCTATGAGATCCGCTATGATTACCGCCCGGAAGAGTCGGACTGGTATCATCGGACCATCGCCGCCAAAGGCAAGTTGATCGCCAGTGACGTCAAGGTGCATGATTTCCTGTTGACATCCGAGCCCACCATCTTTTTTACCACGATGATCTTCGATCCCGATACCACCAAACCCTTGGGCGTGTTGCTCATCGATTGCAATCTTGGTATTTTCAACAATATCACCCGCAATCCGGCGCCCAACAAAGCGACCGTCTTTTTGTTGGACGGGCAGGGCAGGCTGATCTATCATTCCGCCAAAACTTCGGTCAATCAACGCTTGGGCCTCCGCTTGCCGCGGCGGATCGCGGGCCGCCAAGACGGTATCTTTCTGGACCGGGCCCGGGAAAAATACGTCCTCTTTAAAACGTTGTCCGAGCGGGACTGGAAGATCGTGGCCGAGTTCCCCATCGCGGAATTACGTTACAAATTCAAGCCGACCATCGGCTTTACCATCTTCTTCATTGCCATTGGCATCGTGTTGTCATTCACCGCCGCCATGCTGTTTTCGGATTATTTCGCCAAGCCCATCGTCCAACTGGCGGACTTGATGAAAACCTCCCACGATACGCAGAACCTGACCGTCAACGTCCAATATCGTAAGCGCCGTGATGAGATCGGCACGCTGTATCGCTATTTCGAATCACTGATCGAACGGATCAACAATTTGATCAAAGACAAATACCAGACCCAATTGATTGTCATGGACGCCGAGATGAAGGCGCTGGAGTCGCAGATCAATTCCCATTTCTTATACAATACCCTGGAATCCATCAATAGCATCGCGGAGATCGAAGGCATCGAGAAAATCGCCGTGATGACCAAGGCGCTCGGCGACATGTTTCGCTACAGCATCAAAACCGACAGCGAACTGGTGACTTTGGCGGAGGAATTAAAACATATCCGGGATTACCTGCTCATCCAAAAGATCCGTTATGACGATAAGTTCCGGCTGGATCTGGAGATTGAACCAGCTCTTTTGGACACGAAGATCCTGAAGCTCATTCTGCAGCCGCTGGTCGAAAATGCCATCTGTCACGGTCTTGAAACGAAAAAGAGCCCAGGGGAACTGAAGATCAGTGCTTATCGGGAGGAACAGCGGCTGGTCTTCCTGATCAGCGACAGCGGCGTCGGCATCGACCCGCAACAATTGGCCACGATCAACCGCGATTTACGGGAGAAACCCGAGTTTGAAGGATTAGGGCGGCGCAATAAGCGCGGCATCGGAATCGCCAATGTGAACGCCAGAATCCAATTGTATTACGGCCCGGACTATGGCCTAACCCTGACCAGCGGACTGGGCCAAGGCACTTGCATCCGAGTCGTCGTCCCCGAACTGGTTCCGGGGTCCGCTCAAGCCTCATAGGTCAAGACTGAGCCAATCATCACCGGGAAGATTTTATTTCCACCACTCGGCATGAAACAGGAGGAAGGGCAAATGTGGTCCTATATCGTAGTAGATGATGAACCGTTAATCCGCCGCGGGATTATTCAAAAAATCAAAGCCACCCCTCTAGCACTGCAGCTGGCCGGCGAAGCGGCGGATGGCGAGGAAGCCCTCCAATTGCTGCAGAAGGCGGACCCCGAAATTATTCTGCTGGATATGAAACTGCCGGTCCTGGACGGCAAAAGGCTGCTTAAAATCATCCACGACAGTCATCCCGGGAAGAAAGTCATTATCATCAGCGGCTTTTCGGACTTTGAGTACACCCAGTGCGCCATCGAAAACAACGTTGTGGGCTATCTGCTCAAACCGTTCAACCGCGACGAGATCAAACAACTGCTGGAAAAGGCCATCCGCCTGATCGAGCAGGAGCAGGCCAAACAAGCCAAGTTACACAGCATGATTCAGGAAAAAGAGGAATATCAGAAGAACCTGGATATACAGCAGTTGGTTCAAGCCATCACCAATCCCTTCAGCGCGATCATGGCCGCTCCCGGCGGCAACCGGCTGTTGGGCAGACTCAGAAAGAACGGCCGGTTTCTGATGGTCGCCATTGTTTCCGAAAGCCCGATGCTCAAAACCGAACTGGCGGCCTTCCTGCAACAGCAGGATCATGAACAACGTTGTCTGCACATCCCGGTGCTAATCTATCCCCATGAGCACTTGCTGCTGGTCTTCTGGGACAATACTCCCGAAACTGCCCTCCATGCGCCGAACGGGATCATCGCCCGGCTTTTTCAAACGCTCTGCGCCCAAGCCGCACCCGAAACGCAACTGTATTTTTGTCTCAGCGGCGTTAAAGAGCGCTTGGACCAACTGCACGAGGCATACCTGGAATGCCGCCAGATCCTGGACTCCCGCAAACTGCAGGCCCAAAAGGAACTGCTCATTTTCTGCCGCGATTCCTCCCCTTTGACCCCGTTTCATTGGGACGACGAGGACTACCTCCTCTTTTTCATCGAATCCGGCAACCCGCGACAGGTAATCAAGTATATCACCGATCTGTTCGGGATGTTGGCGAAAGATCCGGACCTGACCTATCAAAACGTCAAGGAAATTTGCAACTCACTATTGAGTCATATCCTGAGCCTAATCAAAAATCAAGCCATTCCCATGGATGCCGAAATCTTCTTCGACATTCATCAGGCTTCTTCCGGCCTGATTGAACTTGGCCAACTGCGGGATTTGTTTCTGGGGAATTGTCTGCGGATCACAGCGGGGTTCCAGCAAAAGAATTACTACGCATCTCATAGCCTGGTCGATAATATCCAAAAATATGTTCAAGGGAATTACGCCAAGGCCTTGAGCCTTCAAAAAATTGCGACGCTGTTTTTTGTCAATCCCAGTTATTGCAGCTACATTTTCAAGGAAAAGACCGGCGAGAATTTGTCCGATTACATTAATCAAGTACGCATCGAAAATGCCAAGATCATCCTCAAAACCACGCTTTTCAATATCACCAAGGTCTCCAAAGCGGTCGGATACAACAACGCCAGTTATTTCTTCCGAATCTTTAAAAACTATACCGGTTTGACGCCCTGGGAATACAAGCGTTCGGTTCAACAGGCCGACCCTTCGTCGAAACAGCGAATTTGAGCCGTCATCTTGAACCAACTCACCCTTAAAGTATCGGAGCGTCGCAAACGAGCCGCATTCGAAATGAAATAGCCCGCAGGGGGCATATGGGTCCCAATCCCATCGTATCTATCGGCCGTTAGACAAAAAAAACCGTAATCGCGGGTTTCTTTCATCCAAGGCCTCGGATTTGTTATCCTGTTATCA
The DNA here is from genome assembly GCF_004340685.1 of Hydrogenispora ethanolica. NCBI lineage: Bacteria > Bacillati > Bacillota > Hydrogenispora > Hydrogenispora ethanolica. Next base: position 30,780 of record NZ_SLUN01000029.1, read on the forward strand.
AAGCGGTGTAAAGACTCCGCAAAACGATTTCACATCCTCAATCCCACAAAATCCGGCACGACGCCGGATGCGCGGAATTGATACAAGGATGTATCACCTGACGTCGCCCCCGAAGCATTCTCAAGCAACGCCGCCACGGACGGTAATTCCTTCCATGAGGGACCCGCGACTCGGAGGAGCGGGATTGGGGGTCAAGGGGGCACTCGCCCCTTGCGGCGGGGGTACCGGCCTAGGGGGTTTGCCGCCAAACTCCCTGGCCGACCTTGGCACAGGATATAAGTTGGATAAGCGATTTTTTCCAACTCGCTCTACAAAAAGTTTTCACTGTATCCTCTCAATATTCGACCCCCAAATCTGGCACGAAGCCGGACGCGCGGAATTGATACACGGACGTATCACCTGACGCGCCGTCGGAGCATCCCCAAGCAACGCCGCCACGGACGGCAATTCCTTCCATGAGGGACCCGCGACTCGGAGGAGCGGGATTGGGGGTCAAGGGGCACTCGCCCCTTGCGGCGGGAGTACCGGCCTAGGGGGTTTGCCGTCAAACCCCCTGGCCGACCTTGGCACAGGATTTAAGTTGGATGGACGGTTTTTCAACCATCTGAATAAACCCGTCTGCAAAAAGATTTTACTGTATCCCGCAGTATTCGACCCACGAAGTCCGGCACGAAGCCGGACGCGCGGAATCGATACAGGGACGTATCACCTGACGTTGCCCCCGAAGCATCCTCAAGCAACGCCGCCACGGACGGCAATTCCTTAAAATAAGGGACCCGCGACTCGGAGGAGCGGGATTGGGGGTCAAGGGGGCACTCGCCCCTTGCGGCGGGGGTACCGGCCTAGGGGGTTTGCCGCCAAACCCCCTGGCCGATCTTAGCACAGGATATAAGTTGGATAAGCGATTTTTTCCAACTCGCTCTACAAAAAGTTTTCACTGTATCCTCTCAATATTCGACCCCCAAATCCGGCACGAAGCCGGACGCGGAATCGATACACGGACGTATCACCTGACGTCGCCGTCGGAGCATCCCCAAGCAACGCCGCCACGGACGGCAATTCCTTCCATGAGGGACCCGCGACTCGGAGGAACGGGATTGGGGGTCAAGGGGGCACTCGCCCCTTGCGGCGGGGGTACCGGCCTAGGGGGTTTGCCACCAGACTCCCTGGCCGATCTTAGCACAGGATATAAGTTGGATAAGCGATTTTTTCCAACTCGCTCTACAAAAAGTTTTCACTGTATCCTCTCAATATTCGACCCCCAAATCCGGCACGAAGCCGGACGCGCGGAATTGATACACGGACGTATCACCTGACGTCGCCGTCGGAGCATCCCCAAGCAACGCCGCCACGGACGGCAATTCCTTCCATGAGGGACCCGCGACTCGGAGGAGCGGGATTGGGGGTCAAGGGGGCACTCGCCCCTTGCGGCGGGGGTACCGGCCTAGGGGGTTTGCCGCCAAACTCCCTGGCCGATCTTAGCACAGGATATAAGTTGGATAGACAATTTTTCTCAACCGTCTAAACTAATAAAATGGTAATTTAAATTCCGCCAGGTTCCTCCACTAATTTAACTCGGTAAAACACCCGTCTCCAATGCGATTTTGACCGTCTCCTGAAAACATTCCGCAATGGTTAATGACATCACCGGTAATTTTTTATCATAGCGCAGACTGGTAATGGCTTGGCAAGCTTCAATCAGATCGTTTGAAGGATTCGTTTGAAGATAGGGTGCAAACAACGCTACTTTTGGCGCCAGCGGATTTTGTTGTTTGGATAGACAAAAAGCATAAAGATAGGCAAACTTGCTATATAAGGCTAAAAACGTGAAGAAGTAGTCTTCCTCCCGATATTTTTGGGCTTCCAGCATCTCACGAGCATAGGAGCCGAATTGTTTCAGACATCCAAACACCATTTCCTCCGCTTCCCGCCAATTCCCCACTTCAATGAGAGTAAGTGCTTTCTCCCGCGTTTCCGAAGTGAATGAAAGATCCAGTAACCGCTCATCCTCTTGGGCCTGGGTCACATCCGTTGCAACAGCGGATTCCGCTTGCGCTTCCGCTAACGGACTCCAGGTCGCTTCGTCTTCAACGTTGGGATTGAACTCCGGTTTTGAATTTTCACCCCGGTCGCCTTTGGTTACGACATCCTTCAAAGATTGATATAGCGGCGAAGCGAGTAATCTGATCATATTCCATACCCTTTTCACCGGATCAATCGAAGTATAGTGTTTCCGCATCCCATCCACATCCTTGTTGGTTTCACAATTCGTCACCGAACAGCTAAAACCCTTCCATGATGATTATCGGTAATGCTCATAAAAATTTCATCAAAAAATAACATGAGACTCGCAGCCCGGAGGAGCGGGATGGGGGGTCAAGGGCAAATTGACTTTTGGTAATATGAATATAAAGGGAGAGGGTCTATGACCCCCTCCGGTTTGAGGACCTTGGAGAACAGCCGTGCTGGGCTGTTTTCCGCTTTTTAGGCCAGATTTTCCGGCCGGTTATGAACAAACCCAAAAGGGTTGACAGCACCTCCAGAATTTGAGCGTTTGAAACAATCACCTCGATATAAGTAAGCCGAAAAAAAGGAACGGGCTCACGGATTCATATTTTACTTCTCCCCAGGTTCCCGTCTTCCATCTCCGTGAATCCCAGAACTGATTGGATTGGTATTTCTCCATCCCGGCCTCCCTAATATATCAGTCGTTCTCCCCCCGTGTAAGGTATGGTCTTTGGTCCAACTAGGATATTCTTCATCCTTGTAAGGGATGCTATGATCCGTGTTAGGGACGCTTCGATCCTTTCAAGGGATCTTGCGATCCTTGTAAGGGATGCCATGATCCGTGTCAGGGATGGTCTTCATCCTTGTAAGGGATCTCATGATCCTTTCAGAGGATCCTTCGATCCTTTCTTCCCGAAAGATCATCCTAGATACCCGAAGGCTCCGGGAAGCTTCCCCAAGGTTCCGGGATAAAGGACCAAGGCTCGGGGAAGCAGGACCAATCCTTCGGGAAAGAAGACGAATCCTCCGGGAAGCATCGACAAAGCTTCGGGAAGCTTCCCCGGAGTTCAGGGAAGCTTCCGCAAGCGTCATCCTAATTGTCATGAAACGATATTGCTTTCCTTTCGAACCTTCAAAACCCCTTATCTCTTTCATCCTGGCTTTCGCTCATTGCTACAAAAGGATTTGATTATTCCGCAATACTTGACCCCACCCAAGTCCGGCACGAAGCCGGACGCGCGGAATTGATACAGGGACGCATCACCTGACGTCGCCGGCGCAGCATTCGCAAGCAACGCCGCCACGGACGGCAATTCCAAAAAGCGACCCGGGAGCGGGAAGGGGTCCAGGAGCCCAAATGAACTGAGGAAAAAAACAAGTCCCGTTCGATAGTTCGATTCTAACGGGACTTCAGCAACTTCTATCACTGTAAAAAATTAACCTTGTTTTTGTTTTATCTGATCAAACAAAACCGCCAACAGCAGGATGATTCCGCGGACCACATATTGGTAGAAAGTCGGAATATTCAAAAGATTCATGGCGTTTTGGACAGTGCCCATGATAATTACGCCGACAATCACGCCCAGCATGGTGCCGACGCCGCCGGAGAGGGAAACGCCGCCCAGAACGCATGCGGAAATGACATCCAATGAGAAACCGACTGAAGAGTTTGGTTGGCCGCTGGTCATCCGCGATGCCAAAACCACCCCGGCCAATCCCGAAATGAAGCCTTGGATTGTAAAAATGAAAATTTTGATGAAATCCACATTGAGGCCGGCGAGCCGGGCGGCTTCCCTGTTTCCGCCGATGGCCATGGTGTTCCGGCCGTAAGTGGTCCGGTTAAGCAAGGTACTGAAAACGATAAAGCAAAAAATCATAATCCATACCGGAATCGGAATTCCCAGGAAGTTGTTGTTGCCAAGGATGTAAAACTGCGGCTTTAAAATACCCACAGCAACGCCTCCGGAAATAATGAAACCGAGTCCCCGGACCACCTGGCTCATGGCCAGGGTGGTGATTAAAGCGTTAATTTTTAGTTTGGCAATGATGACGCCGTTTACCAAACCGACGATGCCGCCGGACAGGATTCCCCCCAGTATCCCAAGCCACACACTACCGGTATTACGAATCACCACTGCGGCGATGACCCCTGAAGTCGCTACGATGTTCTCGACTGAAAGATCAAAATCTCCCGAAGCCAGGCAGAACAGCATGGTACAGGCGACAATACCGACGGTTGAGATGGCAAGCGACAGGCCGACCATATTCTCCCAACTGAAGAAATAAGGAACCGTCAGAGACAAAATGACAAACATAATCAAGTAAATAATCAAGATGCTGGCGTGATCCCAGATTCGTTTATACAAGGGTTTAGTAACGGCTTTCGTGGCGGGGGCAAGAGTAGTGCTGCTCATCAGATTCACTCCTTTTTAGGCTATATAAGTTGAATTAAATTTCTATGATGCATCGATGCATCATGTCCCGTAAGCCTTCCATGATGGATAAATCAAGGAATTTAATTCAATTTATTACCGCAGTAATAGGATGAAATAAATTCCATTTTGCATTCGGCCTTCTATGCAAACGGCTTTGTTAAATGTCGTCTGCATTAGGAATGCAAATCTTAATAAGAATTTTATTGCATCCTATATATCGATGTTTTATTTTCAACGACCGGTAGTGCCAGCCGTAACACCTTCTCCTCAGTTGCTTCATCATGAGTTAAAGACGCTTGCAGTTTTCCCTGCCGCATAACGATGATCCGATCCGAAATACCAAGAATCTCCGGAAGCTCGCTGGATACAATCAGAACACCGATGCCTTCCGCTGCCAATTTCGATATAATCCCGTAAATCTCCGCTTTTGCTCCGACATCAATTCCACGGGTTGGTTCATCGAATAGAACCACTTTTACTTTTTCCGATAACCAACGGGCTAAAACGACCTTCTGCTGGTTCCCTCCGGATAAATCCCGGACCAGCTTATCAATGGATGGAGTTTTAATATTGAATTGCTCGACAAAATGCTCAGCGTTTTCAATATCGCGTTTTTCAGGAATAAAACCCATCTTCGCCGTTAATCTGCGTACGCTGATATTGATATTTTCCCGCACCGAACGGATCGGAATAATGCCTTCTTTTTTGCGATCTTCCGGGCAAAAAACGATGCCATGATGGATGGCATGACTCGGTTTGGTAATCCTTACTTCTCTGCCGAAGACCTTGATTTTCCCCATTTTTGCTTTCGTGGCGCCGTAAATCAATTTAAGCAATTCGGTTCGGCCGGCGCCGACCAGTCCAAAAATGCCTACCACTTCTCCTTGGTTTACCGTTAAAGTAGCAGGTTCAGCCAGCCCATAGCCCATTAAGTTTTCAACTTCCAAAGCCGCTTCACCATGGGGATGGCGGACATAATGATAGACATCATGAATGGAACGGCCGACCATCTTTGTTACGAGCTGATCCTGAGTTAATTTGGACATATCGGTGAATGTCTCAATATGTTTACCGTCGCGGAACACTGTAACCGCATTACAAATTGCAAAGATTTCTGACAAGCGGTGCGAAACATATAGTATTACCTTCCCTTGACGTTTCAGTTCAGCGATAATCGCAAATAATTTTTGCACTTCACGGTCGGAAAGGCTGCTGGTCGGCTCATCGAAGGCAATGACCTTGGCCTTTCGCGCCAGGGCTTTGGCAATCTCAATCATTTGCCGTTCGGCAATGGAAAGATTGCCAATCTTGCAATCGGGATCAATAGCTTCTTCGAGCGTTTTTAGCATCTCCAGCGTATTTTCCCGTAAAGCCTTCTTGCCGAGCCAACCCATTTTCGCAGGCATATGACCTAAAAACAAATTTTCGGCTACCGTCATGTCCGGTACCAGATTGAGTTCCTGATAAATAATCGCTACCCCTGCATGAAGCGCATCGCTGGTATTTGAAAAATGCTGCGCCACTCCGCCCAGGGAAATATGTCCGCCGTCCGGCCGGTACAAGCCGCTCAAAATCTTTAATAAGGTGGATTTTCCGGCGCCATTTTCGCCGACTAAGGCGTGAACGCTTCCTTCGTCCGCCTCGAATGTTACGCCATCCAAAGCTTTGACCCCGGGAAACTGCTTGGAAATGTTTTCAAACCGCAGATAACCGCTTTGCATCCTGCCTCACCTCTTTTTTGTGATCCGGGGCCGTCTCCAAAAGTGCCTGCATGGCGAAGATATCGTTCATGCTGTCTCAATGCCGCTACTACTCTCTATCTTTCGCTAACAAAGCGCCTTTGAAGCGGCCCCGGATTCTTTTACTTCTTTTCAATCAATTTGCAATCGAATCGGCGAGCCCGAGGTCAGCCATAACCTTCTTATAAGTCTCGCGAGTCACGATATAACCTGCGGTTAAAGTCAATAACGGCGGTTTCTTGCCGGTTTTGATCCACCCGTATAGCAGTTTGGTGGTTTCATAGCCATGCCGGTACGGGCTAATGGCGCTGGTGGCGAAGAAACCATTCATACCGGGCTTTTTAAATTCGCTGATGCCGATACTGGCGCCGATGCCAATCCCGATAATGGTGGTACCGTTAAAGTTACGGCCTTCCATGGCGCGAATGACGCCGATAACCGATTCTTCATTACCGCCAAACACTAACCAGCGTTTTACCTCCGGATGCTGCGTCAAGGCAACATTCCCGCCTTCCATTGCGCCGGGAACATCCAACGTTTTATTAACCGCGTCATAAATTTTGGCTGCGGGGAAGCCGGCTTTGATCAAGGCATTTTTGCTCCCGTCGGTGCGTTGCTTGATGGTTTCCAGTTCATCATGGGTGACGGCCATTGCGGCAGTTTCAGCTGCATTCCAACCGCGTTTTTTCATTTCGACATAGAGAGCTTGCCCGACATCAAAACCAATCTGGGTAGCGGAAATTCCCATATAAGGTACGTTGGTCATGGGTTTGCCGTCGGCTCCGACAAAACGATCGTCGACCGTAAATACTTTTAGTTTTTTGGCATTGGCCTTCGCCATAATGGCCGGTCCCAAGCGGACGTCGGGAGTACAAATTACAAAGCCCTGCGCTTTTTGGGCCGCTAAATTATCGATCGCCGCCATCACTTTTTCACCGTCGGAAACACCGATCTTAATCAGTTCAACTTTGTTTTCATCGGCGAACTTCTGGGCGAATTTCCATTCATTTTGAAACCATGACTCTTCCGGTTGCTTGACCAGAAAACCGATTTTTATTCTGGCCGGAGCCGCAAGAACTGTCATCGAAGCAATGAGCAGCACTCCAACGAAAAGCAATGAAAACCAGGTCTTTTTCATTACAAATTCCTCCCCTTTGTTTGTCATTCAAAGCCACCGCTGACTATCGTTCTCCGTTCCCGCTCATTCCCCCTTTCAAGTTATCAAGTAAACTCCTACGTAGTCATCCTCAAAAGCCGGAACCACTTCCCTTTATAAAAAATGAGAATTTAGTGGTAAAGGCGCGCTAGTTTACCATTTTCAAGTGGGTTAGGGCGCCCAAATGATTGGGATCAAGCTCCAGAACCCGTTTTAGCTCCTGGCGGGACTGTTCCCGCTGTTCCAGACCCAAATACCCCAGGCCCAACAAGTAATGGCAGTGGATTTCATTTCTTTTGGTCAAATCTTCGTCAAAAATCAAAAAATCCGGCAATGAAACGGCGAAATAATCGATAGTTACTTGATCAAACAAATGTTGCTCGCCATATGCCACCAGCTTGTTAAAACGGCTCCTGGCCTTGTCCGGCCGGCCCAATTTTACCAAGGCTAATCCCTGATAAAATAGCATGTCGGCCGGTTGATCATTATAAAACATTGCGTTGGCGGGTTCATCGAGGCCCACCGCCGCTTTTTCCCAAGCTTCCTTGGCCTTTTCCGTGGAACCCAATCCCTGATAGGCGCAGCCCAAATAGTAATGGATGTGGTTTTCCTGCGCCCCATACAGCTTGCCTTCGCCCAGATTGACCGGATACTGGCTCGCTTGCAGCAATTGGGCGATGGCTTTTTGAAATTCCCCTTGTTGGATGTAGTGTTTGGCGAGCTCGACCCGACAATAAACATATTGGGCGGAGACTTTTCCCTCGCCGCCTTCCCAAGGGTGAAACCGCCGGCCGGCAATGAGCTCTTGCGCAGTTTCGCAATCGCCCAGTTGATTATGGAGCGTCACATACTCCAGATACAAATCGTCGCGGCATTGGACCAGATTCCGGTACTTGTTAAACAAATCCAGCCGGAATTGCGGCTCCACCCCGGTTTTTTTATAGAGCTGATCAAGCTCCAGAAAGATCCGGGCATCGGCGGGATCGAGAGCAAAGGCTTTTTCCAGCGCGGCCCGGGCCTTGGCCGGATCATGCTGTTTATTGTAATAAGCGAGCGCCAGGTTGCGATGGACCGTCGGGAAGGTATCATCGATCGCCCGCGATTGTTCCCAGCATTCTATCGCCAAAGCGGACTGCTTTTTGTCATACCATAAGTTGCCCAAATAATAAGGAGCCTTGGCATCGCCGGGATTTAGTTCCCAGGCCAGTTGCAGGACTGGAATATCCTCCAGCCGGTTGGGAAAACAGTAATCCGGCATGGTGGTCATGGCTTCTTTAAAATAAGCCAGCGCCCCGGCGGTCTCCCCTTTCTGATAGAGATAGTAGCCGAGGTAATAATAAATAAGCGGCGAAACACCCTTCCCCAACTGCTTTTGGGCGGCAATCCCTTCTTCAAGCAACTGGCAGGCTTCGCTAAAAAATCCGGCGTTGCCATAATCTCTCGCCAACTCCAGCACATTGTGCTCATTGGTTTCCAGTAAAGCGAATAATTCCCGTTTCATGGCCGCGGCACGCTCGCTTTGATTTAAGGCCTCCAAGCACAGCTGCAGTTCCCGGCGGGCGCCGAAATCCAGCGGATCCAAAGCCAGGGTCTCCGCGGCGATTCTGGCGGCTTCTTCATAACGGCCCAGCTGGCGCAGGATGGCCCCATAGAGATGGCGGGCTTTGTAATGATGGGCATTGCGGACCAGCGACTTCGCAATCAACTCGCAAGCGTTACCGTAGTCTTCCTTCGCGCAGGCGATCTGGGCCAGTGAAAAATAACCGCTGTCTTGCCAGGCCGCACTCCAGACCGACTTATAAAACGCGTCGTACGCCTCAGCGAGCCGCCCCTGATACTTCAGCGCCAATCCCAGATTATAATAGGGCTCGCCGTCGTAAGGATTGGGATTGTACCGGGTGGAGCTGGCAATCGCCCTGCGGAAATAGCTTTCGCTTTCTTCAAATAGCCCCCGGCGCAGCAGCAAAGAACCATAGCCGTTGTTATGACGGATGTCGTCAGGATTGCGCTTTAATCCTTCCAAATAATAAGGATCCGGATCATAGGTGGCATGGCGGTATTGTTCCAGATGCAACGCCTGTAGATAAAGGGCCTCGTTAGTTTGAATCGCGGCCGGAGGCAAGGCCGGTTTCGCCGGGTCCGGAATCCGCTCGATCTTGGGTTCCGCCGGCTGATACGCAATCAGCAACTCGCCGTTAGGCCCGAACACCTTTAAGGATAAATGATATTCTTGTTCAGCCGGATCCAAAGTCACTTCCTGAGTCCAGGAATTCTCAGGAGAAAGATTAACCTCGGTCCGAAGATAGTTTTGTTCCTTGCCTTGCAGCGCAACGACTGCCCCTTTCAGGACGGCGGTAGCATATACGGCGACCGTCGCCTTACCGGCTTGGGTCTCCAGGTTTACCGCCAGGTCGATGGTGGCGTTCTTCACCATGCCGATGTTTTTATAGGGCATGAAGTATTGCGTAAATGATTTCTCTTCGTTCGGCATCAGCCAGGTAAAATCGGGCTGGTTATCGGTATAGACTCCGGTCATTAATTCGACATAGGGGCCGTCTTCATCGGTGAGGTTGCGGTCCCAGGACTGGCCGAAATCGCCGCAGCCCCAGGTCCATTGCTTTTTGCCCGGCGCAATATGATGATCGGCGATATGCAAAATGCCGGCCCGTTTTTCGTGGTCGTAACCGCCGACGAAATCGTAATCGGAATGATACGCCATATACGAAGTGGGAACCGGAATGTTTTTGTAACGGGAGATATCTACCCCGGCCGAGTAATCCATCTTATAATACGTCCCGGTGGCAATGGGAAACCGCGAAACATCCCGTTTGCCGTGATCAAATACGGCGTGCACATCCGGGGGAAACACCGATTGAGTATGCTCATTGACCGCCACCGCGGGATTGGCCCACCACAAAAAAGTTTGCGGCTCCGGCGTTCTGTTATACAGCCGCGTTTTAATCTCTAAATACGCTTTATCCGGATACAGCGTAAATCCGGTCGTCGCCTTGGTACCGTACATCCGGTCAATCTCGCTGACCCAAACGGTTTTGCTGCCGTCGGGATTTTCTTTCAACAGATATTCGACCGGGCCGAAGGTGTTGGGTCGGTGATGCTGGGGCCAATTGAACTCGATCCCCCCGGAGATCCAGGGACCGGCCAGTCCCACCAACGCCGGTTTAATGACCCGGTTGTAATAAACGAAATCATATTGATTGGTCTTATCCAGCGCCCTTTGGATCCTGCCCCCGAGCTCCGGTAAGATCACGATCAACAAATAAGGGTTTTCCAGAAACACGGCGCGATATTTTTGAATCACTTTCCGGTCATCAATTTTATCAATGATGGGGTAGGGATAAACTTTTCCGGAACTGCCCTGGTATACCCGTTTCTCCAAAAACATCGGGTTCTTATCCGGCTTTCCTACGGGATAAGTGGGTATCTCCAGATCTTCCTCCCATATTTTGACTGCCAAATCCGTTGTTCTCATGCCCAGTCCTCCTCGAATGTGAATTCCTTATCCCTTTTGCTTCGCTAAGCTTTTGCGGTCGCCCTGACCCGCGGCCAGGGTTCATCGCAACACTTTTCGATGGCAGTGGTAAAGGAACCGTCAGAATATAACGCGTCCACGACGAGGGCCCTTTGGGAACAAAGTCATATTTCCGATAGGTTAAATATAGCTTAAGCTCAGGAAAAACTCCATTCACTATCCGCTTAAGAACCTGGACGATATTACGATTTTCAATTGCAAAGAACGGGTTTCCCGATTACAATTAAATCATGGACACTATCAGAAAAGACGAAGGCTTTTCCGGTCAAAGGATTATTGTCTTGCCCCGAAATTTCCTGAAGGAAGTTACGGAACATCCGCTGATTCGGCCGCTTTACCCGACCGACATCGGCCACTTCCCGGAGGCGCAATTTCATTACCGCGAGCGGCTGGAAGGCTGCGACCAGCACATCATGATTTATTGCGTGAAAGGAAAAGGCTGGTTTACCATTGACGGCAAGAACCAGCCGCTCCATCAGGACAACCTGCTGATCATCCCCAGGGGCACGCCCCATATCTACGCTTCCAGCGATGCCAATCCCTGGACCATCTATTGGCTCCATTTCCTGGGCGGTCAATCCGAATACTATTTCCAGCATTTATTGCCGGAATTTCATGCCTTCCCGATCCCGCTGGAGAAAGCCCCCAACATCGTCCGCTTGTTTAATGAAATTTATGAAGTGCTGCAGAATGGCTTCACTCTGGACAACATGATCCTCGCTTCGCAGATACTCCCCCATTTGCTGGGCCTGATCTTTTTAATGAATCACGATTACCAGCTGCAATTGAAAGCCAGTAATCAGGATATCGAAGAGTCCATCCAATATATGGCCAAACATTTGGCGGAAAATCTTGCTTTACATGAACTGGCCGCCCGCGCCAATCTTTCGGTATCCCATTATTCTTACCTGTTTAAAAACAAGACCGGTTATTCGCCCATCGATTATTTCCTGCGTTTAAGGATTCAAAGGGCCTGCCAGTATCTGGACATCACGGTCTTGAACATTGAAACCATCGCCGCCAAACTCGGCTTCAAAGATCCGTATTATTTTTCGCGGCTATTTCACCGAATCATGGGGCAGTCCCCTTCCGCCTATCGTAAAATTAAGAAGGGGTAAATCGTCGCGCAAGCGGTATCGCTCCATTCACCGGCTTCTTGCATCACCGTACGGACCATTCGGTATACGGCGGTTCGCATTTGCCGGTGTCCATCCCTTTAACGCCGCTTTAACATCATGCCGGATTCGGCTGACAGGAATGGCCTTGCCGGCGTCGAAGTCTTTCAAGATTTGAAAATCGAACGGAAAACAAGGGAAAGAGGTCCAAGTGATGCGCATCGATTGCCATACCCACGCCTTTGCGGATAAGATCGCCGACAAAGCCGTGGCCCAACTCATCAACTATTATCATATCCAGACCGACTTCGGGGGGAAACTCGGCGATCTGCTGAGCGTGGCGGTCGAGGCCGGGCTGGACGCGGTCGTCCTCCTGGTGGCCGCCACTAAGCCGGAACAGGTCAAGCCGGCCAATGACTGGATTCTGGACGTCGCCCGCCTCAGCCCCGCCGAACTGGAGCGCCTCAGCGGCTTGGCCCGGGTACCCCGGATCATCCCCTTCGGCACCTTTCATCCCGGGGACCCGAATTGGCCGGCGGAGATCGCCCGGCTGCGGGCGGCCGGATTCAAAGGCATCAAGCTGCATCCCGAGTTTCAAGGGATCGATCTGGCCGATCCGGCGCTCGAACCCTTCTTCGAGGAGGTCTGCTCCGATTTCGTGCTGATGGTCCATATGGGCGATCCGGTCAAGACCGCGGCCAATTTCAGCACCCCGCGCAAACTGGCGGCCATTCTGGACCGTTTCCCGAAGCTGCGGGCGATCGCCGCGCATATGGGCGGCTATTGTTTCTGGGAAGAGGCACTGGCCGATCTGGCCGGGCGGGATGTCTACCTGGATACCTCCAGCACGCTGTCGTATATCGACCGGGGTCTGCTGCGGCGGCTCATCGATCGCCACGGGACGGAAAAGATCCTCTTCGGCAGCGATTATCCTCTGAAATCGCCCCGGCAGGAGCTGGAACTCCTCGCGGAGCTGGATTGGCTGAGCGACGGCGACCGGGAGCGGATCTTGGGGCTCAACTGCGCCGAGCTGTTGGGGATCGCGAGCGGGAAGTAATAGCGGCACCATCTTTCCATGCGCGGGAACGGAAGCTCCGGGGGACGGGGACGGGGCGGATGCGGATCAGGCGTGGGCAGCGCTGATGGCGGTGAATACTTTGGTCTGCTCCAGGGCGTCCTGGAAAAGTTCGGGGAGTTGCGCATCCCGGATCCGCAGGGCGTCGGTCCGGAAAAGCACCTGCTCCCAATCGCCTTTCTCATAGGCCTGCACCAGCTGGAGAACGTTGCCATAGACCCCGGCCTTTCCCAGCAGGGCTCCCTTCACCTCTTCGGTGATGGGCAGTTCGTCCAGGATATCCGCCATCGGCCTGCCCAGAAACACATCGATCATCGAGAAGAGGCCCATCAAAAACAGTTCCGAACAACGGGATTCCAGCCCGACGGCGGGTCCGAGGAGTTCGGCGAAGCGCGCCCGAAAGACCGAGCTCACCACCAGCTCGTCCGGGTGATCGCTGGCCAGGCCGCGGATGGCGATCAGCGACAGCCATTTGATGGCCTCTTTCAGGCCCAGGAGCACCACGGCCTGGCGGACCGACTGGATCCGGGTCCGGAAGCCGAACGCCGCCGAATTGATGAATTTGAGCAATTTATAGGTGAGCGAGATATCCTGCTTGATCAAAGATTCCACCCGATCGAAATCGGGTGAGCTTTGGCCCAGCTCGTGCAGGACCCGCAAGTAGTTGACTTTGTAGCCGGGCACGTCCTTTCCGGCGATGATCACCGGCTTGCTCAGGAAGAACCCTTGAAAATAAGCGTACCCCATGTCGAGGGCTTCCTCGAATTCGGCCCGGGATTCGACCTTTTCGGCCAGGAATTTCAATGGCTTGGAACAGAAACGCCGCACCAGATCGCGGCGCTCCGCCACCGAAGTCGTCAGAAAGTCCACCTTGATCAGGTCGGCCAGCTCGATCAGCGGCGTCATCTCCTGCTTGAACACAAAGTCGTCCATGGCCAGGGAGTAGCCGAGCTGCTTCAGCCTTTGGCAGGCGGCGATCGTCTCCGGATCGGGCGTCACATTCTCCAGGATTTCAATGAAAGCGGTTTCTTTGGGGAGAATCGTGGCGGTCTCATTGAGCAACAGGTTCCGGGTGAAATTGATGAAAGCCCGCTTCTTCCCGACCAGGCTATCGATGCCGATCAGCAAGAAACTATTGGCGATGACCGTGGAAGTCGCTTGATCCCCGTCCGTCGCGGTGTAGAAATTTTCCAGCCCCGACCGGAATAAAAGTTCATAACCGTAAACCTTGAGTTGCCTGTCGAAGATGGGTTGTCTGGCAACGAATACATCCATCGATCCAATTCCCCTTATTTCGGTAATGAACTTCAACCGCTAATCCGCCTAATTGATATATCGGCAAATTCGCCAAAGCATAAAGTATTTTTCAGGAAAAAATACATAAACCTAGGTTCCGACCCGGCGGTCCCGCCGCATAATAAAAGGCCGCCGCAATCACTCCGGCAGTCTTTTACCTTCGTTCGGAAATGAACCATGGGAACGCGCTTCCCCATCCTTCCCCTCCGGAAGGACCGGTCACTCCTCGTCGTCGTAATGGACCAGGCTCAGGACATCATATCCGGCCAGACGGTCCCGGCCTTTTAAGGCATCCAGTTCGATGATGAAAGCGAAACCGACGATCACCCCGCCCAGCCGTTTCACCAATTCGGCGGTGGCCGAGATGGTCCCGCCGGTGGCCAGCAGATCGTCCACAATCACCACTTTCTGGCCGGGCTGAATCGCGTCGACGTGGATCTCCAAAGCATCCTGGCCGTACTCCAGGTCATAGGTGATCCGCTCCTTGGCCGCGGGCAATTTTCCGGGCTTGCGGACCAGCACGAAGCCGACTCCCAATTGATACGCGAGCGGCGCTCCCAGGATGAAGCCCCGGGACTCGGCGCCGACGATCACATCCGGCCGGGCGGCCCGGAAATGCCCGTCAAACTGATCGACCACATAACGCAACGCCGCGCCGTCCTTCAGCAGCGTCGTAATATCCTTGAAACTGATTCCCGGTTTCGGAAAATCCGGCACTTCCCGGATTAATGACTTTAGATCCATCGTAATTCCCCCTTTTGATTCGGTCCAAACCTGCCGGACCCGCTATTTATATATGTTGCGAAACCATCTTTCAACACGGTATTCGGACAATTCGGGATCTCGGACTACAATCCGAACTCGCGGTACAGCACTTTGATGGCATTGGCCATCTGCTCCTCCGGCACCAGGCAGGAGATGGTGATCTCCGAATCCACCGTCTGCAGCAGTTTAATATGCCCATGATGCAGGGCTTCCACCACCCGCATCATCGTGCCGGTGCTCTCGGTCATGCCGACTCCGATCAAGGAGATTTTGCAGCAGTGGGGCACCAGCTCCACCTGAAACCCTTGGGCCAACAGATAATCGCCGGCCTGGCCCAACAGTTCCTGCTTGACCACGAAGCTGACCTGGCCGCCGGAGATGGCGTTCATGTCGACACTGATGCCCGCTTCGGCCATTAATTTGAAGACTTTGACCTCCTCCGCCGGTTCGAGGGAGCCGCTCTTGGCCTTCACCAGCACCCGGCCCAAACCGGCTTGATGGGCGATGCCGGTGATCACCCGGGACGCTTGGCCGTTCGAGATCAGCGTGCCGCCGTCCTCGGAGAAGGTGCTTTTCACCTTGACCGGCACCTTTTTGTCGCGGGCGATCGCCACCGCCCGGGGATGGACCACCTTGGCGCCCTGATTGGCCATTTCGCAGATCTCTTGGTAGCTCAATTCCCGCAGAATCTTGGCCTCGGGCACGATCCGCGGATCCGCGGCCATCACCCCGTCGACATCGGTGTAAATCTCCACCATTTCCGCATCGAGCGCCGCGCCCAACGCCGTGGCGGTCGTATCCGAGCCGCCCCGGCCCAAGGTGGTGATGTCCCCGACGGCGGTAATTCCCTGGAATCCGGCGACCACCACGATCTTGCCCTCTCCCAGGTGCTGCAGGATGTTGTCGGGGTTAATCCCCTGAATCTGGGCTTCGCCGAAATGATTATCGGTCAGGATGCCGGCCTGGCCGCCGGTGAGAGCCACCGCCGGATGGCCCAGTTTCTCCAAGGTTTGCGCCATCACGATGGTGGAAATGATCTCGCCGCAGGCGATGAGCAGATCCATCTCCCGCGGCGCCACGGCGGGTTCGATCCCCTTGGCCAGTCCGATCAGGGTATCCGTGGCGTACGGCTCACCTTGGCGGCCCATCGCCGAGACGACCACCACCACCGACATTCCCTCATTCTTGGCCTGAATAATCTTGGCGGCCGCTTTCTCCCGGCCGTCCGGCGTGGCCACCGAGGTGCCGCCGAATTTCTGTACGATGATCTGCATCCGTTCCCCGTCCTTTAAGTCAATATAGAGTGGATCATGCTTATTTCCGATATCCGTATCCCGGATCGAAACAATCTTATGCTTATGCTCATTTCGCTCCGCTCAGCCCTTGGCAGCTTCCAGCGTCGCGAACCAGGCCCGGGCCCTTTCCAACTGCTCCCGGACTTGCTCCGGCGCGGTCCCGCCGGCCGAATTGCGGACCTTCACCACCCGGGTCATGTCCAGCGTCTCATAGATATCCGCGGCGATCAGCTCCGAAGCCTCCTTGAACTCCTCCAGGCTGAGGTCTTCGAGGCGTTTGCCGTGCTTGATGCCGTACTGGACCAAGCGGCCGACCACCGCATGAGCCTCGCGAAACGGCAGCCCCTTGGCGGCCAGATAATCGGCCAGGTCGGTGGCATTCAAAAAGCCGTCCCGGGTCGCCGCGAGCATCCGGTCGCGGTTGAAGCGCAGTGTTTTGACCATCGGATTGAAGATGGAGAGCGAGCCGACCACCGTATCCACCGCGTCGAAGAGCGCTTCCTTGTCTTCCTGCATATCCTTGTTATAGGCCAAAGGCAGGCCTTTCATCATGGTCAAGATGGCCATCAGATCGCCGTAAACCCGGCCGGTCTTCCCCCGCACCAGCTCGGCCACGTCGGGGTTCTTCTTCTGCGGCATGATACTGGATCCGGTGCTGTAGGCGTCGTCCATCTCCACGAACTGAAACTCCATCGAGGACCAGAGGACCAGCTCCTCGCAGCAGCGGGAGAGATGCATCATCACCAGCGACGCGTCGAAGATGAATTCGGCCGCGAAGTCGCGGTCGCTGACGCCGTCCAGACTGTTGCCGGTCACGCCCGCCAGGCCCAATTCCCGGGCGACCCGGTCCCGGTCGATGGGGAATCCGGTTCCGGCCAGCGCCCCGCAGCCCAGGGGCGAAAGGACCGTGCGTTTCAAGCAATCGTCCAGCCGCTGGTAATCGCGGCGGAACATCTCAAAGTAGGCCAGCAGGTGATGGCCCAGGAGCACCGGCTGCGCCCGCTGCAAGTGGGTATAGCCGGGCAGGATCGTCGCTTGTTCCGCTTCGGCCCGCTCCAACAGAATCTCGATGAGCTCGCCGATCAATCCTTGAAGGTGATAGATCTCGCGCCGCAGATACAGCCGGGTGTCCAGCGCCACCTGGTCATTGCGGCTGCGCGCCGTGTGCAGCTTCTTGCCGACCTCGCCCACCTCGGCCACCAGTAGCTTTTCGACATTCATGTGAATATCCTCGGCTTTGGGGTCCCAGCTCACCGCTCCGGCCCGGACCCGCTCCAGAATGGTCTGGAGCCCCCGGATCAACTGTCCGGCCTCGTCCACGCCGATAATTCCGCAGTCGCCCAGCATCCGGGCATGGGCAATGCTGCCCCGGATGTCCTCTTCCGCCAACCGGCAATCAAAATGAATCGAAGAATGAAAATCATCCATGACCGCTGCGGTCTCTTTTTCAAACCGCCCGCCCCAGGCTTTCATCGGCAATCCTCCTAAGTAAACGAATAGCAAATTCCGTCCCTTCCGATACTGTGGCAAAGGACAATCGGGCAATTTGCAATTCTCTGAAGTAAAAAGCGAAGCCGGCTTCGCCAGCTTTCAGCAGCGGCAACGACGAAGGGCTCTATCTATATAGGATGAAATAAATTTCTTTTTAAGATTTGCATTCCTAAAGCCGAATGCAAATGAATCAAAGCGGAATTTATTTCATCCTATTACAGCAGTAATAAGTTGAATTAAATCCTTTAAAATTTCCCATCATGGCCGGTCTTAGGGACATGATGCTTATTAGAAATTTAATTCAACTTATCTATCAAACGACCACGAAAGATCATTCCACAAAAAACGCAAAATCCCTTTTTCCCGGAACCGCATCAGCGAAAGCGGCCATCTTTCCTTACCGGGCCAACTGCCGGAAAGCTCCGGCGTGGAAGGAGCTCCGGACCAGCGGTCCCGCGGCTACGTAACGGAAGCCTTTCCCGTAAGCCGTCTCGGCCCACGCCTCAAAGACCTCCGGCCGGACATATTCGGCCACCGGCAAATGCTCCCGGGTCGGCTGCAGATACTGGCCGATGGTCAAAAAGTCGCAGCCCGCCTCGCGCAGATCATCCATGGCCCGCTCGACCTCGGCGCCGCTCTCCCCCAGGCCGACCATCAGCCCCGACTTGGTGAGAATTTGCGGGTCGATCCGCTTGACCTGGCGCAAGAGCTCCAGCGACCGCCGGTAATCGGCCTGCGGCCGCACCGCCGGATACAGCCGGGCCACGGTTTCCAGGTTGTGATTGAAAATATCCGGCGCCGCGGCGGCCACCGTCCCGATGGCCTCGGGCATGCCTTGGAAATCGGGAGTCAGTACCTCCACCGTGACGCCCGGCAGCTCCTGCCGGATCAGGCGCACCACCGCCGCGAACCAGCCCGCTCCGCCATCGGACAGATCATCCCGGGTCACCGAGGTGATCACCATGTGCCGCAAACCCAGCCGCCGGCCGGCCGTGACAATCCGGGCCGGTTCCCCGGGGTCGACCGCCCGGACCTCGCCCTTGGCCACCGCGCAAAAGCGGCAGCGCCGGGTACAGACATTGCCCAGAATCAAAAAGGTCGCCGTGCCCTCCCCATAGCACTGGCCCCGGTTCGGGCATTGGGCGGAGAGACAGACGGTGTTCAGATGCAGGTCGCCGAGGACCTCCCGGACGGGATTGGTGGCGGCCCGCAGCGGGGAATGACCGCGGAGCCATTCGGGCAGGCGGTTGCGCATGAGGAAACTCGCTCCTTTGAAAAATTCGGTGCTGAATCTCATTATAGCGGAAAATGGCGGTCGATGTAAGAGGAAAGGTTTTTTAGCCTTTTCAAGCGGACGACGCCCGGGGCAGCAGCCCCGGCGGCAAAAAGCAGCCCCGCCAGGGCCTCCATCCGTTCCCAATCGGGGGGACGATCGTCAATCGTTTTCAATCCTGGCGGCGATCTCCGGGAACGCTTTGCGGAGTTGCACGACGATCCAGCCTTTGAGCTCAATGTCGCCTTGCGTCCATTCGGCGTCGAGCTCGCTGAGGAATGCCTTGAATTTTTTATGGGATAAGACGGGCAATATCGCGGGAGGGCCGTGGAAGGTCGGCTCGGTCTGGCCTTTCAAAATCCAGTCCGCCGAGACCTCATAGAGTTCCGAGAGCTTAATCAGGGCGTCGGCGGAGGGCTTGGTTTTATCATTCTCCATGACGCTCAGATTTCCCTGGGCAATTTCCGTCCGCCGGGAGACTTCCGGAAGGGTGAGGTTTTTAATCTTGCGGGCAAATTTCAAGCGGGCGCCGATGGTTTCGGGTTTTTCTTTCAATATTGAATTTCTCCTTGACAATTTTCCAATATTGCATATATAATTATAATTAGAATAATATTCCATATAAGGCTTTCATCGCTACGAGACAAAATGAATCGAAGCGCCGTTCATTCGGCCTTTGAACTTGCTTTATTCATTTTGTCTCGTTCATTATAACATTTTTCCATAAGGAATAAAATTATGGTTTATGTCGCCCAAATTCTGGAGACTGCCGGAGGATATGAAGTATCCATCTTGGAACAACGAATTGCATTCTTGCGGGATAAGTTACAACGGCTCTATACGGAGCGCGGCGGGACGGACGAGGATGTTCTGGCGGTCAGCGTGGAACTGGATGAAGCGTTGAATGAGTACGAGAAGCTGAAAAACAAATGATGCCTCCTTTGCGGTTGATAATGAGTTTGATTTTGGAAACTTCCAATTCCTTTCGTTAACAACCCCTCCCGTTATATCACACATGCTTCGCAAATTTCCAGCGTTCGAAGATCGGCATCCATTCTCGCCTTTACTCCGACCGGCAGAATAGTATTGGAGCAGTTGTGACCAAAATCGCTGACTTTCAAGATTGGTAGATTATAGCTCTCGGTGACGCGAACCAGGATATCTTCCATGTGAACCGTTCGTTGCGCCCAATTCTCATCCTCAATGTGTCCAACGATGATCCCCTTTACCTTCCGAAACAGACCCATCTGTTCCAATTGCACCGCTTTGCAATAACATCCTTCGGGCGAAAAGCCGTAACTTTCCAAAAACAGGAGCGACGCGGCGCAATCGGGGAAATAGGGCGTTCCGGCCAATTTCAGCAGGCATTCCAAATTCCCGCCCCAGAGTGTCCCTTCCGCCTTCCCGCCCCGAATCGTCCTTCGCTCACCATTGCCGGGGATCAAGCCGATCACCCCCTCCATCAGCCGGCTGAGCAGCTCACGCTCAGCATAGGGTCCGACGTCTCTGCCAAAATCCCAGATCAGATCGCTGCCGTGAAAGGTGATCAACCCCGGTCCGCTGATAGATAGCGTTCAATAAAACCGTGATATCACTGATCCCCATGAATATTTTGGGGTTTTGGGCGATCATTTTCCAATCCAAGTACGGCAAACAGCTATTCGCGGTTGCGCCGCCCTGGGAACAGATGATCGCTTTGATCGATGCCTCCCCGAACATGGCGTTGAGATCGTCGGCCTTCTCCTCGGGAGTCGCCGCATACCCCAACGTATTGGCGAAGGCGTTTTCCGCAACGACGACCTCAAATCCCAACCCTTTTAAAAGCGTTGTGATAAACCCTGTCCGAAGGCCAGGGTGAACACAAAAGCTCAGAGAAGCAAGTGATAAAGTCGTTTTGGAATTTCTTGCCAGTCGAATCAATTGGAAAGAGACTTTATCACATGGCTTTTAAGTAAGCCATTCCTTTTTCAAATTGCGGCATCAACTCGGCTGTAATCGGATTGGAGGGCGATACGATGCCGATCCGGTCCCCCCGTTGTAATTTCAATGCCTTCATGAGTCAGCCTCCTCCCCGTTTCAAAACCCGCTTCCCCGGGAACGCGCTCGCCAATCTTTCTTTCCCGCCAGACAATCTCCGGCCTTGTCATGCCGGCCTGAGCCTTCGCCAGGTCGTCTCTTCTCCTCGGCAGGCCTTCCCAACTCTGCGGCGGTTGGTCCATTCCTTCGGGACGGTCCTCCTTGAGCTTCAGACGATCCGCTTTGGGCTTCGGACGATTCGCTTTGGGCCTCGGCAGTCCTTCCGGAGGCTTCGGAAAGTCTTCCCGAGCCTTGACCGGCGCCGCCGGATCCCCCGGCGGCGCTTCATCTATTTTATGATCCTTCCGAAACTGCCTTTTTCAGATAAGAACCTATAAAATAAACCCGCCGTCGCGGGTTTGAGAAAGGAGTGTTGATGATTGTCGCTCCTGCTTCTTATTATGGCACATGGCGCTCAAAACGCCATAGAATAATTTTGGAGGAAATGTAATTTTTATTACTATATATCCCGCTCGTCAAAGACCCGCTTCGACTTCTTCTCGCTGCGGGGCAGCTCGCCAATAGCCAGGACCTCCGCCTCGATCAGGACGCCGATCTTTTTCTTGAATTCCAGGCAGATTCCTTCGGCCACCGCCCAGGGGTCCGCGCCACGCTCGCCTTCGACCCGCAGCAGCATCCGGTCGCGGCTGTCGTGCCGGGTCAGCCGGACCTGATACTCGCTGCTGGCGCCGGGGACCGCCCGCAACACATCCTCGATCTGGCCCGGATAGATGTTGACGCCCTTGATCTTGATCATATCGTCGCTTCGGCCCAGAATCCGGTCGATTCGCGGGTAAACGCTGCCGCACGGGCACCGGCCCGGGATGATCCGGGTCAGATCGCGGGTGCGGTAGCGCAACAACGGCGCGCCTTCCTTGAATAGGGTGGTGATGACCAGCTCGCCCAGCTCGCCGTCGGGCAACACCGTCCCGGTCAGCGGATCGATGATCTCAAAGTAAAGGAAATCGGACCAGTAATGCATCCCCTGATGGCAATGGCAGTCAATGCCGATGCCCGGCCCGTACACCTCGGTCAAACCATAAATGTCGTAGCTGAGGATTCCCAGCTCGCGCTCGATCCGGGCCCGCATCTTCTCGCCCCAGCGCTCGGAACCCATGATCCCCACCCGCAGCTTGATCTGGTCTCTCAGCTTCCGCTTCTCGATCTCCTCCGCCAACAGCAGCGCATACGACGAAGTGCTGCAAAGCACGGTGGCCTGGAGGTCGACCATCATCTGCAGTTGTTTATCGGTATTGCCCGGCCCCATCGGAATGGCCATGGCCCCCAGCCGCTCCACGCCGGCCTGAAAGCCGATGCCGGCGGTCCAGAGCCCGTAGCCCGGGGTGATCTGCACCCGGTCCTCACGGTCCACTCCGGCCATGGCGAAACAGCGGGCGAACATCTCCGCCCAATCCCGCACGTCCTTGGCGGTGTAGGGAATGATCACCGGCTTGCCGGTGGTGCCGGAGGAGGAATGGATCCGGACCACTTCCCGGTCGGGAACCGCCTGCAATCCCAAGGGGTAGACCTCGCGCAACTCCTCCTTCTCGGTGAACGGCAGCCGCGCCAGGTCCGACAGACCGCCGAAATGGGCCGGGTTCACCCCCGCCGCCGCAAACTTCCGCTGATATAACGGGCTGTGATAGGCCAACCGGTCGACCAGCTTGCGCAAGGAATGATCCAGAAACTCGTCGGTCCGGCCGGCCAACCGCAAATATTCTCCATTATGCAAATCGCTGAACGCTTCGGAAACCACTTTGTTCATCATCTCAGCTACGCCTCCTCTAAACTAGCTCTTCTTTATCGTCAGGCAGGGTCAAAAGTTAAAAGTTTAAAGTCGAAAGTTCAAAGTCAAAAGTTCAAAGTCAAAAGTTTAAAGTTAAAAGTTCAAAGTCAAAAGTTCAAAGTCAAAAGTTTAAAGTTAAAAGTTCAAAGTCGAAAGTTCAAAGTCAAAAGTTTAAAGTCGAAAGTTCAAAGTCGAAAATGAAAAGTCGAAAGTTAAAGGTCAAAAGTCAAAAGCCAAAGGCAACAGAACCGGGAGCCAAGTTTTCATTCGACCCGCTTATCAAAAACTTTGGACCTTCGACTTTCGACCTTTGACGGGAACGGTTAACCTTCCTTTACAACCTGGCATCCCAGCGCGAAGGCCCGTTCATTGACGGCCCGGACCCGTTCCGGCAGCATCTCCAGGAGCACCCGCAGCACCGCGTCGCGGCCGAAGGGCAGCGCGCCGCTGCTGGCCAGGACTCCCAGCATCACTGCGTTTAACGTCTTAAAATTGCCGCTGGCCAATGCCAGCTCAAATCCGTCGACCCAAGTCACCCGCGCCGGCAGCCGGTCTAAATAGGCCCGGATCTCGGCCAGCGGATAAGCGGAACTCCCCAGCGCCACCGTGACCGGATGAATGGGGTGGCTGTTCACCAGGAGCATGCCGCCATTTTTCAACAGATTGCCGCTGCGCTGGGCCTCGGCCGGCTCAAAGCCGAGCAGAATGTCCGCCGCCCCGCTGCCGATGACCGGTCCGAATTCGGTCCCGATTCGCACGTGGCTCTGGACCGAGCCTTCCCGTTGCGCCATTCCGATCATCTCCGAAGTGCGCGCCGGGAAACCGGCATCCAGCGCCGTCTGGGCCAATACCCGAGAGGCCAGGACGGTCCCCTGGCCGCCCACTCCGGCAATGACAATATCCAGCCTCATGACCGGCCCACCTCCCCAATGGCTCCCTTGGGACAGATCTGGGAGCATAAGCCGCAGCCATAACAGGACGGGCCGATCTGCGGCTTCTCCTCGCGGTAAAAAGCCGGGCAGCCCAGTTCCCGAAGACAGCGGCCGCAGTTGCTGCACGCCGCGCTATCGATCCGATAGCGCCGGGTCGCCTTGAACGTCGCCACGCAGGGCGACTTGAGCACCAGGGCGACGACTCCCGGATATTCCAGCGCGCGCCGGACCGCCGCCTCCGTCGCCGGCAGGTCCAAGGGATCGAGCACTTCCAGCCATTCCACGCCGCAGGCCCTCAGCACCGCCACCGGGTCGACCTGCGGAACTGCTCCGCCGCAGGCGGTCCGGCCCATGCCGGGATGGGGCTGATGGCCGGTCATGGCGGTGGTGCTGTTGTCCAGCAGCACCAGCTTGATGGGATGCTGGTTATAGACGGCGTTGAGAATGCCGGGAATGCCGGTATGAAAGAAGGTCGAGTCGCCGATGAAGGCGAAGACCGGCCGGCCGGGCTCCATCCGCAACAGTCCCTGGCCCACGGTCAGCCCCGCGCCCATGCACAGGCAGGTGTCGACCATCGAAAGCGGCGGCGCGTTGCCCAGGGTATAACAGCCGATGTCCCCGGTATAAATGGCATTGCTGCCCCGGCTGCCCCGCTTGACCGCATAGAAAGAAGCCCGGTGCGGACAACCGGCGCAGAGGACCGGCGGCCGGACCGGCAATTCGGGCGGAACATCCTGCGCGCCGGGTTCGGGCGCTGCCGGGGCCAGCTCCAGGGTCCGCGCCAGCACGCTCTGGATCCGGTCGGCGCTGTACTCTCCGGCCCACGGAAAATGCCCGGACCGCTTGCCGTAGATCGGGCCTTTGAAGCCTACCTGACCGGCCAGGGCGATGATTCCTTCCTCGAGCACCGGGTCCAGTTCCTCCAGGACGAAGACCCGATCGACCCGGCTCAGAAACTGCTCCAATTTGGCGGTGGGCAAGGGATGCGGGGTTCCCACCTTGAGCATGGTCGGATTCAAACCCAGCCGGGCCACTGCTTCCCGGGCGTAGAGATAGGAAACGCCGCCGGCCACGATGCCGATCCGGTCCCCGGGTGTCAGCGGGTTCCAGGGGCCGTCGCTGAATTCCCGCTCCAGCCGGAGACGGGTCTCTTCCAGTAGCTGATGTTGCTGGTAGGACAGCCGCGGGAAGATGACCCACTTGGGATCTTTGACGAATCCCTCCGGCACATTGGGGATCCTGGGGCCGAATTCAATGCCCGAGGTGGCGTGGCAGACCCGGGTGGTCGGCCGGAGCAGGACCGGCAGTTGATACCGGTGCGAGAGTTCGAAGGCGGCCTTCGTCATGGCCAGCGCTTCTTCGGGCGACGAAGGATCAAAGACCGGGAGCTTGGCGAATTTGGCGAAGACCCGGGTATCCTGTTCGGTCTGGGAGGAGTGCGGCCCGGGGTCGTCGGCCACCACCACCACCAGCGCGCCTTGGACTCCGATATAGGCCAGGCTCATCAAGGGATCGCTGGCGACATTCAAGCCCACCTGCTTCATGGCGACCAGCGCCCGGCCGCCGGCATAGGCGGCGCCGCCGGCCACCTCCATGGCGACCTTCTCATTGACCGACCATTCCACATAATAGTCAAAATCCCCTGACCATTCAGCCAGGGTTCCGATGATCTCCGAGGAAGGAGTGCCGGGGTAGGCGGTTGCCAGGTTCAAACCGGCCTCCACCGCGCCGCGGGCGATCGCCTCGTTCCCCATCAATAGTTTTTTACCCAACCGAGGTCACCTCAATCAGAAATATTCACCCGTATACATTCGTGACCTACAGCGGAAATCCTTTCAGACAAATTACGACGCCCGCCGCTCCCGCGGCCAGCAATCCGGCGCAGACCAGCCAATCGCGGCGGTTGAACGCCGTTTGGTGCAGATAGGTCCGCTTGCCGATGCCAAAACCCCGGGTCTCCATGGAGACCGCCAGCGCCTCCGCTTTCTTGATGGAGGTTACCATCAGCGGAATCGCCAGCGGGCAAAGGGCGGCGAACTTCTTCCAGACGTTCCGTTCGTCCAGCCGGTGCCCGCGGGAGCATTGCGCCTGGATGATCTGGTCCATCTCCTGCATGAAGGTGGGAATGAAGCGGAGCGAAGTCACAAACATAAAGGCGTAGGTATAAGGGATCTTCAGTTTTTCCACCAGCGTGATGACGAGATCCTTGATCTGGGTCGTTCCCATGAACACCGGGAAACTGGCGGCGATCACCAGCATCCGGCCGCCCATGGCCAGGGAGCCCATGAGCCCGCGATCGGTGATCCGCAGCAGGTCCGTGCCGGGGATCAGCGTAAGCAGCGTCTTTCCGTCGCTGATGAAAAAGACTTGCAAGATCAGGAACAGTCCCACGAAAATGAGCAGCCCCTTGAAGGCCGGCAGCATCTCCCGGAGGATCCGGCCGAGGGCCGCCACCAGGACGATGGATACAAAGATCCCGGCCAGCGCCAACGGATCTTCCACCACGAAACTGAGCGTCATCACCACCAGGGTCCACAGGAGCTTCGTGAGGGGATTCAGGCGGTGCACCCAGGAATCGCGGGGCACATAGCTAGCGACAACCGACATGCGTCTCACCCTCCCAGCGCCGCAGGATCGCTTCATGGAGTTCGGCCACGCTCAGCACCGGCGGCAAAGCGTGGGGCGACCGGTCGAATTTCTGGGCCAGCCGCGCGATCTGCGGCGGGAAAAGATTGGTCGCCAGCAAGGTTTGGGGTTGATAGAAGACATTCCGGCAGGTGTCGTCCAGCAGCACCCGACCCTGGCTCAGCACGATCACCCGCTTGGCGTAGCGGGCCACCAACTCCATGTCGTGGGTCACGAAAATAATCGTGTGTCCGTGCCCGTGGAGCTGGCGGACCATCTCCATGATCTCGATGCCTTCCCGGTAATCCTGGCCGGTGGTCGGTTCATCCAGCACCAGCACGTCGGGCTTCATCGACAGCAGCGAGGCGAAGGCCACCCGCTGCCGCTGCCCCTTGCTCAAGAAAAGCGGATTCTCCCGCAGATATTCGGTCAAGCCGACGCCGGCCGCGGCCGCGGCGACCCGCTCCTCGATCTGCGCTTTGGATAAACCCAGATTCTTGGGGCCGAAACCGATCTCCTGGGCTACCGTGGGCATGAAGATCTGATGATCGGGATTCTGAAAGAGGAAGCCCACCTTCTGCGCCAATTGGCCGGTCGGCGTCTTCCGGGTGTCCATGTCGGCGATGCGCAGGCTCCCGGAGGTCGGCTTCAACAGGCCGTTGAAATGTTTGAGCAGCGTGGTCTTGCCCGCGCCATTCTGGCCGATTAGGGCCACAAACTCCCCCGGCTGGATCGCGAAGCTGATCCGGTTCAAGATCATCGGGCCGTTCGGATAGCGAAAACTGACATCATTGACGGAAATCATCGTTGCCCTCCGTGTTTGGAGAAACATTTCAGCAGTCCCCAGTAGGCTTCATCCACGGTCAGCGGCAGCTCCTCGGCGTAAAAACCGGCTTCCTGGAGCCCGAAGGCCAACTCGCTGACGGGCGGCGGTTTGAGTCCGACATTCAGCAACAACTCGGGACGGGAGATGATCGCCCGGGGCGGTTGGTCGGCGACCAGGGTTCCGGCCTTGAGAATGATCAACCGCCCGATGTACTCCATCAGGGTATTGATCTTCTGTTCTACCACGACGATGGTCATCTTCAGCCGCTGGTTCAGCACTTTCAAAACTTCAAAGACTTCCATGGTCCCCAAGGGATCCAGCTCGGAAGTGGGTTCATCCAGGATCAGGATCTGCGGCTGCAGGGCGACGGCCGCGGCGATGGCCACCCGCTGTTTCTGCCCGCCCGAAAGCTCGGTGGTGGAACGGTGCCGCAGGCCGGCGATGCCGATCAGTTCCAGGGCCTCGTCGATCCGGCGGTCGATCTCCGGCGGATCCACCGCCAGATTCTCAAGGCCGAAGGCGATCTCCTCTTCCACCGAAGGCGCCACGATCTGGGCTTCCGGATCCTGGAAGACGCTGCCGATGCTGCGGGCCAATTCCGCGCAACTGACGGCGAAGCTGTCCCGGCCCTGGATCAGCACCTTGCCGGCGAAGGCGCCTTCTTGAAAATGGGGGATAATCCCGTTCAAGCAGAGCGTCAAGGTGGACTTTCCGGCGCCGGCCGGTCCGGTGATCCCCACGAACTCGCCGGCCGCCACCTGGAAGGTGACGCCGCTCAATGCCGGTTTAGCGGCATTGGGATAGGTAAAGCTTAAGTTTTGGACCGCAATGACCGGATCCATGAGCCCAACTCCTGACTATGCACAGATAGGGTGATTTACTTTTTGCCCAGCGCGGCCTTTAACGGAAAGTACAGGATACCGCCCAAGACCGTATTGGCGACCGCCGTGACCAGGACCACCACCACCAATGCCGCGTAAGCGGGATTCGGCCGGTTCGGCCCCAGCTGAACGAATAAGGTGATCGCCTTAAAAATCGAAATATAAGTAAACCCGCTGACCAGCGTGCCCAGCAAAGTAATGAGGAACGGCCGCACATACTTTAAAAAACCGCTTTCCATCCTGATCATGGCCAGCAGCCCGACGACGATCGCTCCCACCGGCTCGCTGACGAAATTCAGGTAAGGAAACAAGGATTTGGTGGTTACCTGGCAGATGGCGGCGGAAACCAGCCCGATCCCCAGGATGGCTCCGAATTTGGGGCGGATTAGCAAAATCGACAGGCAGTACATGATGATGACGAAGTTCGGCGTGATCCCGGCGATCGGGGGCGTGAAATACCGGAGCACCGCTCCCACCGCCAACAGCACCGCGACAATCGCCACATCCACCGCTTTTAACCCTTTTTGCTCGACTACTCTCGTCTCAACACTCATCTCTGAAACCTCCTCAAAAATGTATCGTCATGGCCGGAGCCCTATGACCAAAACAAAAAACCAAGCGACCAGCGCTTGGTTTCATTTCGAAAAGAAAGAAAGACCTGCACTCGGCTCAACTCGCTCGTCAATGCTCAAGACTCTACCCTATGCTCAGCTAAATATGGTGTTTAAATTATAACAAAATCGCACCCGGAAGTCAATCGCGGTTTCGCGGATGGCCAGGGACTCGTCAACGTCCGTGATATATAAGAACGCTTTTTATCTCCCGCAGAGGCGCGGAGGCGCAGGAGTGACGGAGAGTCTGAACTGGATTATTGGTTGAATTTCTGCCGCAGAACTTATGAAACGGCAATGATTTCTCGCCTTGAATCACAATGCTCTGCGCCTCTGCGCCTCTGCGCGAGCCAATGTTTTTAATGGCCGATTTTGCTAACTCTGCGCGGCTGGAGCCGGATTCTTCCCCAAAGCGCTCCTGATTGCAACTTTTAATCATAAACCTGTCCCGCCCCGCTTATGTTATATAAGCAACGACACGATTTGAAAGAAACGCTTCGGAAGGGGGAATGGATGTTGCATCCCTGGATAGAACGCCGGGACTTCCGGATACCGGCCCGCCTGATCGTCCGGGTCGTTTTGGGGGACGGCCGCTCCCTGCTGGGCAAGGCCGAGGATCTCAGCCTGGGCGGGATGAAGCTGCGGCTGCACGAACGCTGCCCTCCCGATACCGGACTCACGGTTTTGCTCAACCCTCCCGGCGCCGCGTTGCGGCTGGCCGCCGTCAGCCGCTGGACCCTGCCCGCCGATATCCAGCTGCGCGAGTATTTTTGCGGCATCCGTTTCGCGCCGCTGGACCCGGAGCAGTACCGGCGGCTTCGCGCATTCGTCTTTGAGCAGAGCCGGCCCTGGGTCGAGCGGCGGGACGGGGAAATTTTTTCTGGAAATTGACAGGAAATTTTCTAGAATCAGCGAAATATTGCTAATATTTGGAGCGTTACGAATGTTTCTCTCCCCAATCCCGATCCAATGAGGTGTTCCCATGCTACGAGGCATCGTGAACCGGAGGAAAACCAGCCGGGTCCCGTTTCAAAACGAAATGAACATCCTCCTGGAAGTCAACGGCCAGACACAGGCCCTGGCCACCGCCACCAACGTCAGCTCCGGCGGAATTCAATTCTATGTGCTCCAGGGATTTTTGGAGCTGAAGATCGGCGAACTGATCGAACTAGTCTTCTACCTCCCGGGACTCGGCATGACGACTGTCCGCGGCGAGATCTGCTATCTTCTGAACAGCACCGACAACGAGGAACGTCCGGTACTCTATTACGGCGTGAAGTTCCGCGACATCACTCCAGAAGTCCTCAAAGGGCTGGAGATCTTTTGCCTGGGACCCATTCGGGAGCAAGAGCGGGAGCCGTCGCCTCTAGCGGCCGCAGCCGCGGCCGCGGCTGCTTCGGAGGTTCGCGCCCAACCGGAACCGCTCCCCGCTCCGCAGCCCGGGAGCGAGGCCGAACCGTTCCTCCCGGAAAATTCCGACCCCAAAAAGATGCTGACCCAGGAAGCCATCGACCGGTTGGTCGCTTATCTTTTAGCTCATGCCGGCCCTCGTGAGGAACGAACGGCCCCGCGCCAGCCCGAACTGGCTCCACCCCTTGAGAAAAGCCGCCAACCCTCAGCTAGCGACGACTCCCCGGCCAGTGACGATACCGCCGGGCCCGCGACCGTGCTGCCGCCGGTTTCGGCAGCGGAGCGAACCAAAGCGGCGCTGCCGCCGTTGGATTTCGACCCGGTCACCCTGACCAACTTGCTCGGCGCGGAACTGCTCTCGCTCTTTCAAAATGCGCCCGAACCCCCGCCGGAACCGCAAAACCCTCCGGCGGAACAGCGGGAGGAACCGCCGCTGCAAATGCCCGCTCCCGAGGAGACCGTTCCGGACCCGGAGACCATCCCCGCCGGTCCGCCGGCCGGTTTTCCGGAACCTCCGGCACCTTTGGCGGACGCTCCATCCGGCCCGGCCCGACTGCCGGCAACGGCGGAGGACGACTCCGGCGGTTTTGCATCGCCGTATCAGGAGTTGGTCGATCAGCTGGTTCAGTCGCTGACCCAGCCCAAGCCATCCCGGAACAGCGCCGCTCAAGGCGCGGCTCCGGCGCAGGCTGCCGCAGCCCGGGCCACCGCGGACCCCGTTCCCCGGACCGGCTCCCGGGAAACCGCCGTCCCGGCAGTCGCGCCCCCGGTCCCGCCGCCGGTGGCTCCGGCCGCTCCGGGGGGCAACCCGGAACAGAATTCCATCGACTATTTGGTAAAACTGCTGTTGCAAAAGAATTCCGCCGGCGCTGCGGCGAACCGTCCGGCCGCTCCAGCGCCGGCCGCGCCCCAGGAACCGGCCCAGTCCGTGCCCCCGGTCCAAGCGGCCTCTTCCAAGCCGGACAGCGCGGTATTGCCGGCTCCGGTCTTCGGCGCGGCTGCTCCCGAACATGATTCGGTCGGCAATCCGCTGCTGTATCAGTATTTGATGGCGGATCCGGCCCCCAAACCGGTCCCCGCCGCGCCGGAACCGAACCCGGGCGCGCTTCAGGGCTCGCATATCCAGTTCAGGGAGGGCAACTCGGTCCCCGTATCCATCGAGGACCTGAGCATCGGCGGGGTCACCGTCCGGTTGGCCGAACCCATCTCCGAACAGGCTAACGTCCTGATCAATCTGGCCGCCGAGGGTACGGCCATCTATAATATCGTGGCGGTCTGCGATTGGAGCGGCCGCTACCGGAGCGGCGATTACCTGGCCGGATTTAATTTTTGCCAGCTCACTCCGGAACAAACCAATCAGCTCCGGACGATGATTCAGCGGCTGCACATGTAGACCGCTTCGTCCGGGACGTCCCTTCCAATCAAAAACCCCCGCTTCTGAATAAGCGGGGGTCTCATTTTAAGCTTCCGGGCGGCGTTTCGCCAGGCGCTGCAGCAGTTGCGCGCGGGACATCCAGACCTCATAGGGGTCCATGGTCCGCTTGAGGCTCGTCTTTTTGCTGGTCTTGAAAGAATAGTAGACCAGGCGCAGCACCGATTCCCAAAACCCGATCCACCAGCGGTTCCAGCCCTTCGGGATCGGGATCAGGGTGAAGCCCAAGCGCCGCGCTCCGGCGGCCAGGACGTTGGTGCCGTAAAAGGCTTCCACCGTTTCCGGGATCAGCCCGGCGGCGCAGGCCTTGGCTAATGTGCCCATTTCCTGCTTGAGCATCTCCATCAACTGCCATTCCAGGGACCGTTCCGACTGGGCGGCGATTTCGGTGATCCGGATATTGGAGAAATGCAGCTCGCCGACGGTCTGGCCCGGCCGGATCACGGTGTGGTCCGACAGCTCGATGGTTTGCTTGCCTTCGTAAGAATGATAACAGACCAAGAGCAGCCCCAGGTCAGACCCGGGGATCGGCGCGGCGCCCACTTTATTGAGATAACTTCGGTCAATCGCCTGTCCGATGCGCCGGAGTATGGAGACTCCCATCATCATTGCTTCCCCCTATCGATGTTGCGATCCGGTCCAAAATCATTGCAACTGATATCGCTTGCCATCCAACTCTTCCAGCGTGACAAAGCGCCATCCCTCCTCCAGATAATACCGGATAAACTCGGGTAACGCCTGCAGTGTATTCAGCGGCGCGCCGGCTTCGCCCCCTCCGTCATGCAGCACCACCACCGCGCCGGGTTTCACCCGCTGCCGCAAACGGCGCAGGATTCCTGCGCGGCCGGTCGCGGCCCGCCAGTCCTGGGCATTGGCCGACCATAGCACCAGCCGCAATCCCATCCGGCGGACCGTCAGCCATTGGAACAGGTTGCAGGCGCCCCAGGGCGGCCGGAACCAGCGCAACGGCCGGCCGGTGATGGCCGTGATCCACCGCGCCCCTTCCTCGACCGCTCTCCGGCTTTGGCGGCGGAACATCCAGTAAGCGTGGCGGTGCTCCAGAGTATGGAGTCCCACTTCGTGCCCTTCGGCCAGCATCCGCCGGACCAGCTCGGGATGCTGGCGGGCTTTGGCGCCCACCAGAAAGAAGACCGCCCGGATCCGCAATTCCTTGAGCGTATCCAGTACGCGCGGGGTTACTTCGGGATTGGGGCCGTCGTCAAAGGTCAGGCAGAGCCGCGGTTCGGGGCCTGAGGGGCCGCGCCGGACCACGCCCCTGGCCCATAACCGGACAAAATAATCGCAGCCGGGATAGATCACGATCCATAGCGCAATCAGGGCCCGTACCAGAAAATTCATCATGCCTCTTCCCTCAACTGATATTGATG
Source organism: Hydrogenispora ethanolica (assembly GCF_004340685.1). Taxonomy (NCBI): domain Bacteria; kingdom Bacillati; phylum Bacillota; genus Hydrogenispora; species Hydrogenispora ethanolica. The sequence goes on from NZ_SLUN01000029.1 coordinate 63,944, forward strand.
GAACGGATAGATCAGGTATACCAGGGCCATAATGGCCAAACAGATGCTGCTGACATAGAACGGCGTGGTCAGACCGGTCAGGGTCAGGCCGCCGATCCGTCCTTGAACCTCGCCCAGAAACCCGCCGACCAGCGGTCCGAGGCCGAATCCCAGACCCTCGACGGACATAAACAGGCCCATCAGGACTCCGCGGTGCTCGGGCGGGATCGCCCCGGCCAGCAACGCGTTCCAAGCCGGCTGGATCAAGGAGTAGGAGAGGCCGACCAGCGCGCCGATCCACCAGATATTGCGGGCATTGCCGTAGCTGACCAGCACCAGGAGCGAGAGTGAGGCCATGGTGAAACCCGCCACCAGAAAGCCCTTGGTCCCCCAGTGGTCGGCCAGATGGCCGACGGGGATCATGAACAGCACCACCACCGCGCCGCCGATCAGCAGCAAGACGCTATACTGCGCCTCGGTAATCCCGATCTTGTTTACTGCGAAGCGCAGGATATTGGGGAAAAGAATCCCCAGGGACATCGTCTGAAAGAACATCCCCGGGATCAAACCCTTGACATCCCACAAACGCTGCAGCACCGCCTTGAGTTTTTGCCGTTTTCCCTCGGACATCCCGGCCTTGACCGGCTGCAGCCGGGGGATGCGTTTCCAGCCGAGCCAGCCCAGCACGGCGATGAGCACCGCCAGCACCGCGATGGCCGTCAATAACACGAATCCGGTCCGGTAGGCGTCGATCACCGGCAAATGCAATTTTTGCAGGAACAGCCGCAGCCGGGTGTCGATGAGAAAGCCCATCAGGATCGGGCCCGCTCCTCCTCCGGCCAGCCAGACCACTGAGATGAAGCTGATCATGGTGGCCCGTTTCTCCTCGCCGGTGATGCGGATGGTCCCGGCAATCGCCGCCGGCCAGGTCGGGGAAGCTCCCAGGCCCAGCAATACCGCGCCCAGGCTCATCATCAGAATATTGCGGTGGAACATCTCGATCAGCACCAAGCCGCTCAGGACCCCAATGGTTCCCGCGATCAACATCGGCCACGGCCCTTTATGGTCCACCAGCCATCCCGAACCGCTTTTGAACAGGTTATCCGTCAACAAGTTGGCCGACATGACCACGCCTAGGGCCACCGTGCTGAAATGGATGCTCGTCAGGAAGCTCGGCAGCAACGTTAAAAATAAAGACATCCGGATAAATTCTATAGCCGCAATAATGGCGAGGAAGGATAGAATCACCGGATGTGCAAAAAGTCGCTCTTTCGGTTCAGGCACGGATTTCTCTCCTTGCGGTCATTTTCAGATAGCGCGTCCCGCGGGCCCGCGGCGTCAACAGGTTCAAGACCAGCTTGGCGCCGATGAGCGCCGAGTCCGGAGTACCGTTCTTCAGGCAATTCTTCCGGATGTGGTCGCGAAAAGCCTCATCGGTAATCAGCCGCCCGATCGCCATTTTTAAGCGTCGTTCGCTTTTGGCGACGATGGCGGCCCGGTGCCGCCACAGGTAGTTGGCATTGGCCTCCTCGTGGCCGGGCGTGGGTTTATAGATAATCATCGGCAATCCCTTGGCCAAGGCCTCGGAGATCGTAATCCCGCCGGCCTTGGTGACCAGCAGATCGGCGGCGCTCATCAGGTCGGCGGTGTTGTCGACATATTTGCAGATCCGGATGTTCCGGTGCTTGGCGGCAGTCGGCAGCAGCTTCTCATACAGTTCATGATTGGAGCCGGTCAGGACCAGCGCCTTGATGTTCGGCGGCAGGTCGCGCAACAAGTGGTGGAACTGGGTCGTCCCGAAGACGCCGTTGTTCCCGCCCATGAATAGAATCAGCCGGTCCTCCGGATGATAGCCGAGGTCCCGTTTGACCTGCTCGCGGTCGACCGTCCGGGTGTACGTCGGCAAGATGGGGATGCCGGTCACCGCGATATTCGCCCGCGGAATGCCCCGTTCCTCCAGGCCCTTGGCCACTTCCCCGGAGCCGACCAGATACAGGTCGGTATGAGGGTGAATCCATTGACTATGGACGCAAATATCGGTGATCACCGTGACCACCGGCACATTCAGATCGCCGGCCTCCTTCATTTCGGAGAGGACTCCCGCCGGGATCGGGAAGGTCGAGACGATCACCCGCGGTTCCAACCGTCCCACCAGCATAATCAATTCCGAATAGCCCATCCGGTTCAAACGCCGCTGCCAGAATGAATCGGGCGAAATTTTCCCGGTGGCCTGGTAATACAGGGCGTAACCCACCGGGAAATGACGAATGCTCTGATTATAGCTGAACTGAGTAAAACGGTTCAGCAGCGGAAACAAAAGATCGCAATAATCGACAGTTATGATGCGTAATCCGGGCGCCTGCATATGGAGGGCCTGGGTCAAAGCCCGAGCCACCTGGTTATGACCGCCGCCATAACTGGCGGAGAGGATCAGAATATCACAACGTTCTTTTCCCAAAGCTTCACACCCCTTCAAGGATTTGACGGTGGTGCTTCCCTAAAATAATTTGACAAACAGGATCTATTTTCCTGCAACATCTTTATTTAAAACGATCGGGAACGGCGTTAAGTTCCTCATATTTCCGCTGGCTGCGTTATTAATATACTAGGAATGGCTGAAAAATATTTAAGATCCGCTCTGAAAATTCCGGCGCCGGACTGGCTGGCGCGGCGGTCAATTCAGAGAATTTCAAAATTACCTTACCATTCCCTTCGCTATACAATATATAGTGAGTAACCCGGATATATCAGTCAATATATTATATTGCGAAGCTTTTTCGAAGAGATTTGAAAATCTCTCAATTGGCAACAAATCACATGGATTGGCGGGCCGCAGGTTGGCAAACTAACAAAAAAACATAGGGAGTGAGCCGATGTTAACCTGTGAAGTATCGCTTTTTCCGCTGGAAACATTGGAGTCGGACCAGATCGTCAACCAATCCATCGCCGCCCTGAAACAGACCGGCGTCAAGCACGAGGTGGGCAACATGAGCACCTATCTCTACAGTGAAGAGGCGGATGACATCTGGAAGGGGATCAAGGCCATTTACAACGAGGCTCAAAAAGGCGGAACCGAATTTTCGATGGTCATCAATCTGAGCAATAACACTTGATCAAAAGGGACGGCAAAGCGCAAGGCCACTGAAAAACAGGATCCGCGTCACCTTGACCCCAATATTCCATGCCCCACGATGGTTGATTGGAATAGAATGGTAAACGTTCTCTTGTCGTTCTGCCCGCGCATTTTGATTCGTTCCTTTGCGAATGGGAGCGAGCTTGCTTAGTCGCTCGGCAAGCTCTTTTTGTGGATGAGCGAGCTGGTTTTGTGAATAAGAGAGCTTGCTCAGTCGCTCGGCAAGCTCTTTTTGTGGATGAGCGAGCTGGTTTTGTGAATAAGAGAGCTTGCTCAGTCGTTCAGCAAGCTCTTTTTGTGGATAAGCGAGCTTGTTTTGTGAATAAGAGAGCTCGCTCAGTCGTTCAGCAAGCTCTTTTTGTGGATAAGCGAGCTTGTTTTGTGAATAAGAGAGCTCGCTCAGTCGTTCAGCAAGCTCTTTTTGTGGATAAGCGAGCTAATGATTATAAAGTTAAATCCGCAAGAAAGTGCTAAGCATGATAGGGATTAAGTCTAGCCCTTCTCCTCTCTCTTGGCTCTCCCCGAATCGGGGAGAGTAACCACCATTCTCCGCAGCCCAAAGGCTTTTGGGCCCCGAAGCCCGGTGGTTCCCCTTCCAGATTCGGGAAGGGCCGAGGGTTAGGACTATAGACGTCATGACTTATCCTTCGATCCCTTCCGTGAGTGAGCGGAGCTAACTTGATAATCATTAGCGAGCTATTCCTGTGGATAAATGGAATCATTGAACAAGATCAACAGTCCTGGCTATGGATAAATCGGGAAATTGCCAGCTAAAACTGGAATCATGATCTCTGCCCGGATAACTTTCATCCCGAACTAGAATGAAGAACTCAACTTTCGCAGCCTAAATCGGGCAGATAAAGCCTGAAATAATGGGGAAAACCCGCAAACCAATCTGGTAGTTGACAATCCAGGAATTTAGTTATTGACTTAAATGCAGTGTTGGGGCGAGGATTAGGAACTCACCCTTGCCCTCTCTTTTTAAGAAAGAGAGGGTAACCCCAATCCTCCGCACCCAAAACTCATTGGCTTTGGATCAAGGTTTGAAACAGCCGCAGATCGTGCTCACTGGCGAAAGCGGCGACCGGCAGATAGATGAATTGCTTGCGGTTCAAGTACAGCTCGAAGTGGCGCGGTGTCCGCACCACCCGCCGGAAATCGGCCATTTTGACCGGATTGCGGGTACCGTTGGCAAAGCGGCAGGTCAAAACCAGACTGTCAATCTCAAAGGAGCGATCGGCGTAGAACAACGGGTTGCGCTTGGCCCGGACGTGCCGTTGGCAGCGGATCGCCAAAAAGACCAGGAAACCGAAGAGCCCTCCGGCGCCTCCCAAGAGCAACGGCGAAAAGCCCCGGGACCATTGGAACCCGATCAGGACCGCCAGGAGCGCCAGCAGCCAGGCGCTTCGTTTGAATGAGTTTTTGAAAAGAATTTTGAAGTAAATTGCCGGGGTGAATGAGAACAGCTTCGTCCGAATGACCATCGCGAACCCCTTCCGCAAGCGCTCGATCGGATCTCCGGCGTTCCGCCGGGTGATCCCATTACAGCATTTTGCGAAAGCATTGACGGGTTTGGATTGAAAAGCGCGAACGCCTCACCGCGCTTTTCGCGAACAAAGCCGTTTACGCTTTCGCAAAATGCTATAGGGTTAGCGTAGCAAAATCCGTCCCGAATGTAAAGGGCGGCCTGGCCGGCCGCCCCATCAAAATGATCCAAAAGTGGCTTACTTTAAATTCTCCGGATTGAGCGGCTCCAGCTCCGGCAGGACGAAACGGCCGTCTTTCCGGATGAGCTTTCCATCGAAATAAATCTCCCCGCCGCCGTATTCCGGCCGTTGGATCAACACCAGATCCCAATGGACCGCCGAACGGTTGCCGTTATCGCAATCCTCATAGGCCTGACCGGGCGTAAAATGGAGGCTGCCGCTGATCTTCTCGTCGAACAAGGTATCCTTCATCGGCTTCATAATGTAGGGATTGAAACCGAGCGAGAACTCGCCTACGAACCGCGCTCCCTCGTCGGTATCCAACACATGGTTGATTTTCTGGTCGTCATTGCTGTGGGCTTCGACGATCCGGCCGTTTTCAAACTTGAAGCGGATCTGCTCATAAGTATAGCCCTGGTAGACCGCTGGCGTGTTATAACTGATTACGCCGTTGACCGAATCGCGCACCGGTGCGGAGTACAGCTCCCCATCGGGGATATTGAGCTGGCCGGCGCAGGGAATCGCCGGCATCCCCTTGAGCGAGAAGGTCAGGTCCGTGCCGGGGCCGACCAGACGCACCTGGTCGGTCCGTTCCATCAATTGGCGGAGCGGTTCCATGGCCCCTCTCATTCTGCCGTAATCCAAGGTGCAGACGTCGAAATAAAAGTCTTCAAAGGCCTCCGTGCTCATATTGGCCGACTGCGCCATCGCCGCGTTGGGATAGCGCATCACGCACCATTTGGTGTGGTTGACCCGTTGGTCGAAGACGGGCCGCTGGTAATACTTCATGAACAGTTGTTGCTGGGAGGACGGGACATCCGCCATCTCGTTGGCGTTCTCGGCACCGCGGATCGCGAGATAGGCATTCATCTCCCGCATCTGGGCCAATTCATATTCAGCCTGCTTCGCCAATTGCTCCTGGGTCGCGCCCAAAACGATCTCGCGGTCCAACCGCTTGTTCCGGGTGAGCACGAACGGAACTCCTCCGGCCTTATATGCTTCCTTGATAATGGCCTGGGCCAAGTCGGCCCCGGAATCGATCACCTCGATCAATAATTTCTCGCCCGGCTGCAACTCCACGGAATAGTTGACCAATCTTTCCGCCATCTTCTGTATGCGCGGATCTTTCAAAACCGATCACTCCTTTGTTATTGGGATCAATTCTTATCAAACTATAGCATTTTGCGAACGATGCCGATATTCTCCCCCAAACTGACACAGCCCAAACCGCATAACCAACCGACAACTGATAGTAAATAATTCACTTTCGGCATCGGCTACCGTTCGTCCGAATACTATGATAGTATATTAATAACTCAGGGACCCGATGAGGCATCTCATTTTGGTAAACCGCGTCACGCCGGCGGCGAGCTGTCCAAAGACGAAAAGCCCGGTTGGGATCCGAAGTTCGATAAGCTGAATTTCATTCACTCTTATCCCGCAAAGAAAATATGCCGCTATCCTGTTTGTCCGGAATATGGAGTGCGTATCTAAGTTCCATGAGTATCGTATCATTCCCCGGAGCAATCTTTTGGGCCCGGAGTCTGAGGCGCCCGGAGAGGCCGCGGCCGGTTCGTCTCGGCCAAAGTCCCGGAAGGAATGATGCTTTCCGCAAAATCACAAATGAACGGCGAGGGAGAGTCATGGCCAAAAAGACCATTAGCGATTGGGCAAAGAAAAACTTTTTGCATTGGTTCATTGAGACCTATCCGTTTCCTTCCCCTGACGCCAAAGAATTTCTGTTGCAATTGGCCGCCGCCGAAGCGCTGTTGCCCCGGCTCCATATCGTCATGGACGGCAGCTGTCTCCGGCCGCTACTGGTGGTCTCCACCGACGGCAGCGGAATGCCGCCGTTGCTTTTGATATCCGCCACCGATCAAAGCAGTTCCGAATATCAGGCGATCCTGGAGCAATTGGCAGCTACCGATCCCAGCGCCATCTATCTGACACTCTATTTTCCCGACCGTTCGACCAGCGAAACCTTTCAGGCGGTGGTGGAAGAATGCCCGACCGCCTGTGATTCCGCTTACGCTGATCAGATCATGTTTCAATTCGAGTTATCCCTTTTGAATGCCGGGATTCGGCGCGAGATCGCCAAACAGAATCTCCTGCAAAAAATCGACGAGGCCCTGGATGAAAAGGATAAAGACAAATTTCTCCACTGGGTCCAAAAGCTTAAAAGCCTATAGGAGGCGGCCGGCCAGCGGTTCCTTTCTCGTGGCAGCCCGCGGTGTATTTCACGGCGGCTGCCGAAGCCCGGCCTAGGCTGAACGCTGCCGCTGCATGATCTCCGGCACCAGCCGGCCCAGGTCGTGGATCCGGCCGATCTCCCAATCATACCCCGCTTTCCCGGCCGTCTTCATCAGCACCGGAGTCATCCCTACGGCCGCCGCTCCGGCCAGATTGGCCGCCACATCATCGACAAGGATGCATTCGGCGCCCTCCGCCCCCAGATCCTCCAATACCCGCCGGTAACTCGAAAGACTCGGCTTCCCGACCAATTGGCTGAAATGAATGTCATAGACCCGGCTAATCGTCTGGCGGATTCCCAAGGTGGCCAAGACTTCCTCGACGTAGCCCAGCGGGCTGTTGCTGAAGACGATCTTGATCAGCTCCAGTTGGCGCAGTACTTCAGCGAGCTGCGGGTCGGGCCGGACGAAGGATGCCACATCAATATCATAAGCATACTCGAAATAAGGCTGCGGCTGAATCCCCTGGTGCAATACCAGGCCTCCGATAGTCGTTCCATAGCGCCGGCAATATTCCTGCCGGAGCGCAGGAATCTCCCCGGCCGGAACTGCGGTGGTCGCTGCAATATAATCGTCGATCCGCCGGTCAATGGCCTGAAGCATCCCGGAATCTTGCGGATACAGCGTGTTGTCGAGATCGAGAATCAAATAGCGAATCTTCATGAAATCCTCCTGATACAGCATTTTGCCAAAGCCGTTTACGCTTTATCAAAATGCTATATATTCAGAACGCTATCCTATGGTCGCGGTTCCAATTATTTTAAGCCTTAAGCCGCCATTCCCTCTTTCCGGGACCGTTTCCGGCTCGGGGACTTTCCGGTCAGTCAATCTCACCCTGCGTAACTCCCAATTCGTTAAAAATCGACAAACCTTTTCCGCTACCGTCAAAAAAATCTCTTGAATTTACCCTCTGCCAAATTTTAGCCAACCGCGCTAATCCCCGGATGGATTTTAAGCCTCTGACTATCGCGCCAGCCTCAGATAAATCCGACTTTCATACAGCATTTTGCGAAATGCTATACCAAAAATAGCCCGCTGAATAATGGAATCCCGGCCAGTTTGGAAAGGACCCCGGAAATTTTCTATCATTAGGCGAGATTCTTCCTAATATAATTTAATGTAAAATTACACACTTGAGAAAATTGCATCATTTATATAATCTTTTTGTCCACAATATATACCGGACTTCGCACCGTATAATGGCAGCAAGGCGTTAAGATAATTGTACCTTCAGTGACGTAAAAAAACCAGCCGACTTTTCAAAACTATCGTTGCGAATTCAAAATTAGCCAGTTTTTCGACTAGCCGGACCTTCTTTTGTAGGATCCTTCCGTTAATAACTTGTAAACCGCCGGGTTTTGTGTCGATTTTTCATAGTTTTTGTAGAAAACAAATTATTTCCAAACTCTTGCAGGAAACGTCCAAAATACAGAGAATATTAAAATTCATCACAAAGAGGAGGGATTTTTAGTGGCTTTTGTTAAATATCAAAAAGAAAAAAACAAAAAAGGCATTTCAGCCAAAACAATCGGTATCAATCGTAAAGGAAGGTTCGCCTTTTATAAGCCGGTCGTTGAGAAATACTTGCAGGATTCCAGCTATGTTGAGCTTTTCTTTGACCCCGACGCCAAAAAAGTGGGCATTCTGCCGGTGCAGGAACCTTCGGTCGACGCTTTTAAGATCCAGGGAAAGACGACCAAAATGATTGTCGCGAAAAAGTTTTTAAACCGTTTTCAGATCCCCGTGGAAGATAAGCGCTATGATTTCGAATATGAAGACGGCATGCTGATTGTGCAGTTATAAGGCAACCTCTTGATCTGCGTGTTTGCATCCCCGGAGGCTGTGGCGCTCGAATGGGCTTCCTTCCCTGCCGCTCAGAAAATGTCTCGGCGCGAAAAGATGAAAGGTCCGGTTCGATGTGGTTCGCCGGACCTTGTCGTCTTGTCTTTTCCTTCAGCCAATATATGCCGAAAGGTTTTGCACCAACCGTTCACCGACCTTCCAAACATCCCCGGCTCCCATCGTGATGACCAGGTCCCCCGGTTCCAGATGTTGCTGCAGGTACTCGGTAATCCGGTCCAACTTGCCCAGATAGCGCACGTCTTGATGGTGTTTGGCCGCTTCCCGGGCCAAGTCGGCGCTGGAAATATCCCCCGGATCGACTTCGCGAGCGGGATAAATATCCGCCAATACCAGAATATCCGAGTCCGTAAAGGACCGCGCAAACTCCGGCAATAAATATTTGGTCCTGCTGAATAAGTGCGGCTGAAAAACGCACCAGATCCGGCCGTTAAAAAATCCCCGGGCCGCCGCCAGCGTCGTCCGGATCGCTCCCGGATGGTGGGCGTAATCGTCCACGATCAGCGCTTGGTTGACCTTCCCTTTGATCTCAAAACGGCGGTGCACCCCGGTAAACCGTCCCACTGTCGCCAAGGCGGTGGGAAGATCCACTCCCAGCTCCGCGGCGATGGCCAGGGCGCCCGCCGCATTCTGCAGGTTATGCCGGCCGGGGACCGCCAGCCGTAATATGCCTTGATCCTTGCCATGATACCGCAACCGTGCCGCGATTCCCAGCGGCGGTTCCGGCCGGATCTCCGACAGCTCCCAATCAAACTGGGGCTGAAAGCCGAAACTGATTCCCTTGCCGGGAAAACGCCGCAACAGGCCGGCGGCATTCGGGTCATCGCCCCAGGTCACCAACACGCCGTCTTTGGGCAAACGATCCACAAAATCAGCAAAGGTCTGAACCACGTCCGCAAAGGTCGGGAAACAATCGGGATGATCCCAGTCAATATTGGTAATCAACTCAATGACCGGGTTCAGGTGCAGAAACGACCGTTTAAACTCACAAGCCTCAACGACCATATATTCGGATTTTCCGGAACGGTGATTGCCGTCGAAAGCCGCCACTTCGCCGCCGATCAGCACCGTGGGGTCAATGCCGCCCTCGGTCAGGATCATGGCTGTCATGGCCGACGTGGTGGTTTTGCCATGAGTTCCGGCAATGGCGATCCCCTTGCCGACCTCTCCCATGAGTTTGCCGAGAAGCTCGGCCCCTTCCAACAATGGAACTCCTTGCTCTACCGCTTTCAATACTTCCGGGTTTTCCTTGCCCACCGCGTTGGTATACACGACCAGGTCAGCCCCGGCGATATTGGCAGCTTGATGTCCGATGTGGACTTGAATGCCTTGTTCAACCAATTTTTGGGTTACCCGCGATTGTTGCCAGTCGGACCCGGAGATCGAAAAGCCGCGGTCATGATACAACTTTGCCAAACCGCTTAAACGGGCCCCTCCGATTCCGACAAAATGGAGATGCTTCATTGAGCGAATACGCCCCTCTCAAATTTTTACCAGTTCATTATAACACATTTTTGAAAAGTCGATCCTTCTATAAGCGTTGTGAAAAACCTCATGAACCAGCAGGAAATAAGGGTTCTAAGAACAAAGTAATAGCTATCAGAAAACGTTGGAGAGATAGCAATGATAG